>DATDTH010000232.1:0-5670 GCA_035290985.1 Pseudomonas sp.
GTACACCCTGCTTGAACGGTGCCTATGTCCCTTGTCCGGGCTATTTGCAGTTTTCGGCGATATTTTTTTCGCTTTCGGCGATACGCGCCTGGCGTTCTTCCTCGGTCAGGCGGCGTGGCTCGCCCAGGACCTCCGTCATCACGCGCGGGTTGTTGCGCAATTGGGCCAGGTTGGTGCGCACGCTCTCGCAGTATTTCTTGAGTTCGGCTTCCTCTGCGGCCACCGCTTTCTTCACCTTGGCGTCCGCGGCTTTCTGTTCAGCATCATCCTCGAAACTCGGCAGCGAGGGCGCGGCAGGAGCGGCTGCCTTGGGCGGCGCCACGACCGTATTGATGCTGGTCGCTTCCTGGCCCTGGGGCGGTTGGGCGCCGAAATGGGTGTTACCTTGGGCGTCCACCCATTTGTAGACTTGTCCGGCCATTGCGCTGGAGCTCAGGGCGAGCAGCAGACTGCCCGTGAGAATAATGCGTCGCATGCTCTTTCCTTTTGTTTAGCTGCGGAACCCAGGCCTCTACTATAACCAAAACCCGCGTCTCGTCATCCTGCGCCATGTCACAGCAGTGGATTGAAGAATCCGTTAAGGATGACTTGACTTGCCTCCCTCGATTCCCAACAATTCAACGTTCGCTGTAGTGGAGTCGGCCGCAAGCAGGCTTTAGCTCAGCAGACATGAGGCGCACACCCGCGCCGACCTGTTACACCCGCAACGCGTTACCTCGCGCTGGGTGGGAAAACCCCGCAACACTCAGGGGCTTCCCAATACTTGCTCAGTAGTAGCTGACGTAGTCGGCGACCACCGTCGCTCATGCTCTGCTTGGCGGTAAAACCTATTTCAGGCCGTCCCGACGCGGGCGGTTTTCTGGCGTTTTAGAGGTGAACAACGTGGAGCTTTTATCTGGCGCTGAAATGGTCGTCCGCTTTTTGCGTGACGAGGGCGTTAAGCATATCTATGGGTACCCCGGCGGTGCCCTCCTGCATATTTACGATGCCTTGTTCAAGGAGCCGGAAGTCACGCACATCCTGGTTCGTCACGAACAAGCGGCGACCCATATGGCCGATGGCTATGCCCGTGCCACCGGCAAGGCTGGCGTGGTGTTGGTGACCTCCGGTCCTGGCGCGACCAATGCCATCACCGGGATCGCTACCGCCTACATGGACTCGATCCCGATGGTCGTGCTCTCGGGGCAGGTGCCGAGCACCATGGTCGGCACCGACGCCTTCCAGGAAACCGACATGATCGGTATCTCCCGGCCGATCGTGAAGCACAGCTTCATGATCAAGCATCCGTCGGAAATTCCGGAAGTCATGAAAAAGGCCTTCTATATTGCCCAGTCCGGCCGTCCAGGCCCGGTGGTGGTCGATATTCCGAAGGACATGACCAACCCGGCCGAAAAGTTCGAGTACGTCTTTCCGAAGAAGGTCAAGCTGCGCTCCTACAGCCCGGCCCTGCGCGGGCATTCGGGGCAGATCCGCAAGGCGGCCGAGATGCTGTTGGCGGCCAAGCGTCCAATCATCTATGCCGGTGGCGGCGTGATCCTGGGCGGCGCGTCGGCACCCCTGACCGAAGTGGCGCAGATGCTCAACCTGCCGGTCACCAACACCCTGATGGGTCTCGGTGGTTACCCGGGCACCGACCGCCAGTTCCTCGGCATGCTCGGGATGCACGGCAGTTACACCGCCAACCTGGCGATGCACCATGCTGATGTGATCCTGGCCGTGGGCGCGCGCTTCGATGACCGAGTCATCAACGGCGCGAACAAGTTCTGCCCGAACGCCAAGATCATCCATATCGACATCGACCCGGCCTCGATCTCCAAGACCATCAAGGCCGATGTACCGATCGTAGGTCCGGTGGACAGCGTGCTGACCGAAATGGTCGCCATCCTCAAGGACATAGGCGAGACCCCGAGTCAGGAAGCCCTGGCCAGTTGGTGGAAGCAGATCGAGGAATGGCGCGGAAGCCGCGGCATGTTCCCCTACGACAAGGGTGACGGCAGCATCATCAAGCCGCAGACGGTTATCGAAACCCTCAGCGAAGTGACCCGTGGCGATGCCTATGTCACCTCCGACGTGGGCCAGCACCAGATGTTCGCGGCGCAGTATTACCGCTTCAACAAGCCCAATCGCTGGATCAACTCCGGCGGCCTGGGCACCATGGGCTTCGGTTTCCCAGCGGCCATGGGCGTCAAGCTGAGCTTCCCCGATGAGGACGTCGCCTGCGTGACCGGTGAAGGCAGCATCCAGATGAACATCCAGGAGCTGTCGACCTGTCTGCAGTACGGTCTGCCGGTGAAGATCGTCAACCTGAACAACGGTGCGCTCGGCATGGTGCGCCAGTGGCAGGACATGATGTACAGCAGCCGCCATTCGCATTCCTACATGGAATCGCTGCCGGACTTCGTCAAGTTGGCCGAGGCCTATGGTCATGTCGGCATGCGCATCACCGACTTGAAGGACCTCAAGCCGAAGATGGAAGAAGCGTTCGCGATGAAGGATCGCCTGGTGTTCCTCGACATCCAGGTGGATACCAGCGAGCACGTCTACCCGATGCAGATCAAAGACGGCGCCATGCGCGATATGTGGCTGAGCAAGACGGAGCGGACCTGACCCATGCGACACATCATCTCTCTGTTGCTGGAAAACGAGCCCGGTGCATTGTCCCGGGTGGTCGGTCTGTTTTCCCAGCGCAACTACAACATCGAAAGCCTGACGGTTGCACCGACCGAAGACCCGACCCTGTCGCGCCTGACGTTGACCACCGTTGGCCATGATGAGGTGATCGAGCAGATCACCAAGAACCTGAACAAGCTGATCGAAGTGGTCAAGCTGGTGGACCTGTCGGAAAGCGCGCACATCGAGCGCGAGCTGATGCTGGTCAAGGTCAAGGCCACTGGCGCCCAGCGCGCCGAGATCAAGCGCACCACCGACATCTTCCGTGGACAAATCGTCGACGTGACCAGCAGCGTCTACACCATCCAGCTGGCGGGTACCACCGACAAGCTGGACAGCTTTATCCAGGCGGTGGGTACCAGTGCGATTCTGGAAACCGTTCGCAGTGGCGTCACCGGCATTGCACGCGGCGACAAAGTACTGAGCATCTAACAAATTTAGCGAATGGTCCGAGTGGCCAAGTAAATAGGGGCATTTCCATGAAAGTGTTTTACGACAAAGACTGCGACCTCTCGATCATCCAGGGCAAGAAGGTCGCCATCATCGGCTACGGTTCCCAGGGGCACGCTCAGGCCTGCAACCTGAAAGACTCCGGTGTCGATGTCACAGTCGGTCTGCGTCCGGGTTCCGCCACCGTCGCCAAGGCGCAAGCCCATGGCCTGAAAGTGACTGACGTGCCATCTGCCGTGGCCGCCGCCGATCTGGTGATGATCCTGACACCGGACGAGTTCCAGTCGCAGCTGTACAAGAACGAAGTCGAGCCGAACCTGAAGAAGGGCGCGACCCTGGCCTTCTCCCACGGTTTCGCCATTCACTACAACCAGGTGGTGCCGCGCGCCGACCTGGACGTGATCATGATCGCGCCCAAGGCGCCGGGTCACACCGTGCGTTCCGAGTTCGTCAAAGGCGGCGGTATTCCCGACCTGATCGCGATCTACCAGGATGCTTCCGGCAATGCCAAGAACGTCGCCCTGTCCTACGCCTCGGGCGTGGGTGGTGGCCGTACCGGCATCATCGAAACCACCTTCAAGGACGAGACTGAAACCGACCTGTTCGGCGAGCAGGCCGTTCTGTGTGGCGGTACTGTCGAGCTGGTGAAAGCCGGTTTCGAAACCCTGGTCGAAGCCGGTTATGCGCCGGAAATGGCCTACTTCGAGTGCCTGCACGAGCTGAAGCTGATCGTCGACCTCATGTACGAAGGCGGTATCGCCAACATGAACTACTCGATCTCCAACAACGCCGAGTACGGCGAGTACGTGACCGGCCCGGAAATCATCAACGCCGAATCCCGTCAGGCCATGCGCAACGCTCTGAAACGCATTCAGGACGGCGAATACGCCAAGATGTTTATCGCCGAAGGCGCTGCCAACTACCCGTCCATGACCGCCAAGCGTCGCAACAATGCGGCCCATGGTATCGAAGTGGTCGGTGAGCAGCTGCGCTCGATGATGCCGTGGATCTCCGCGAACAAGATCGTCGACAAGAGCAAGAACTAAGCGTCAGGTTCCAGAAAAACGCGGCCCTGGCCGCGTTTTTTCATTCTGGGCCGACGCTTCTGGTATAAAAGCCGGACCCCTGAGTGGGGGCGGTTGGCGAACCCTGGTCGCCGGCCCCTGTCGAAATTCTCGAAACCAGTTTGCAAGGTGTAGTTCATGAACGAACGTCCTGAGGGGGCTCCTGCAGCCTCCGATGTAGAAAGCCTGCTGCCGATCGATGAGCACATAGAGGAAGGGCATGACGCCGAAGGGCGCAAGGTCCGTCACCGTGGCATCTATCTGCTGCCCAATCTGTTCACTACGGCCAACCTGTTCGCCGGCTTCTACGCAATCATCAACGCCATGAACGGCAACTTCTATGTTGCTGCGGCCGCGGTCTTCGTGGCCATGGTGCTCGATGGCCTGGATGGTCGCGTCGCGCGCCTGACCAATACCCAAAGCGCCTTTGGCGCCGAATACGACTCGCTGTCCGATATGGTGGCTTTCGGCGTGGCACCGGCGCTGCTCGCCTTCGAGTGGGCCTTGAGCAGCATGGGCAAGGTCGGCTGGATGGTGGCCTTCATTTACGTCGCCGCGGCGGCCTTGCGCCTGGCGCGCTTCAATACCCAGGTGGGCAAGGCGGATAAGCGCTACTTCATCGGCCTGGCCAGCCCGGCCGCGGCAGGTGTGGTGGCTGGTACGGTCTGGGCCTTCAGCGACCTGGGCATCAAGGGCGCCGACATGTCCGTCTTCGTGGTGGTGGCCTTTGCCGCGCTGGTGGCGGCGGCGGGCATGCTGATGGTGAGCAATATCAAATACCACAGCTTCAAGGATCTGGACCTCAAGGGGCGCGTGCCCTTCGTGGCGATCCTGGTGGTGGTGCTGGTGTTCGCCGTGGTGTTCAGCGATCCCCCGCGTATCCTGCTGCTGATCTTCCTCGCCTATGCGGCTTCGGGTCCGGTGCAATACCTGCTGCAATTGCGTCGACGTAAAACCGTCGAATAACGCGCTGTCCCGCGGCTCTGCGGTTCCGGGTGTTCTCCTCATCCGCCGCAGAGTCGCTGTTGTCTCTCTTCTCTGGCTCGCGCCCTGCGAGCGCCAGGCTTCAATCCGCGCCTTCCCCGTAGGGTGCGCCGCGCGCACCGGCTTTAAGATTCTCTCTATATATAGGCAGCCTGTTTTTGGAGTGCTTTGCTCCCTCTCCGGGTTAATTCCGGCCCCGGTGCAAATAAGCGTTGACGGGGCGGCTGGGCGGCCTATAATGCGCCCTCTTCCGGTGCGGATCTCTCGGAAAACGGCTTGTAAATCAAGCGGTTATCTAAGAAGTAAGTGGTTTGCAGCGGGTCGGCGGGGCGGTGGTTTGGCTCGGCTGGCGGTTCGAAGGAATGAAGTGAAAGCGGTTGCAGGATGAGGTTGACAGCGGTTGTAAACGCTGTAGAATTCGCCTCCCGCTGACATGAAGCTCACTAGATGCTTGTTAGAAGCTCTAGGCGAATGAAGGCGCAAGCGGTTGAAAGTAGAAAAG
>DATDTH010000233.1:0-6462 GCA_035290985.1 Pseudomonas sp.
CCCGCAGCCCTTGTGCCGCCAGCCAGGCCAGATCCAGGCTCTTGCCGCACAGCGGCACCAGCACCCGCGCCTGGGCGGGCAAATCCAGGATCGGCCAGTGCCGCTGCAGATAAGGATTCACCTCGGCCAGGTGAAAACCGATCTGATCCAAGGACCAGCGTGCCTGCCAAAAGCCTTCGTCCATTATCCCATCCCACTATTCGATCAATAAGCCCAAGAATTTATACTGGAAGTCGATATGACCGCGACCGAAACTGTGGGCATTTCATCGAGGAGACCAGCATGTTACCCAGTCTGTTCATTTCCCACGGCTCGCCCATGCTGGCCCTGGAGCCCGGCGCCAGCGGCCCGGCACTGAGCCGCCTGGCGGCCGAACTGCCGCGACCGCGGGCCATTCTACTGGTGTCCGCCCACTGGGAGAGCGAGGAACTGCAACTCTCCGGTGCCCTAAACCCAGCGACCTGGCACGATTTTTCAGGCTTCCCCCGCCCCCTCCATGACGTCCAGTACCCGGCGCCCGGTGCGCCCGAGCTGGCCGAACGGGTGCAACGGCTGTTGGCCGAAGACGGCCTGCCGGCGCGCATCGACCCCGAACGCCCCCTGGACCATGGCGCCTGGGTGCCCCTGTCGCTGATGTATCCCCGGGCAGATATCCCGGTGGTGCAACTGTCGCTGCCGACTCGCCTCGGCCCGATCTTCCAGACCCGGGTCGGGCGCGCCCTGGCCAGCCTGCGCGAACAGGACATACTGCTGATCGGCTCCGGCAGCATCACCCACAACCTGGGCGAGCTGGACTGGCAGGCCGGCCCCGAGCACATCGAACCCTGGGCCAAGACCTTTCGCGACTGGATGGTGGCGCGCCTTGCCGCCAACGACGAGGCCGCCCTGCACGACTACCGGCGCCTGGCACCCTCGGCCGCGCGCAACCACCCGCGCGACGAACACCTGCTGCCCCTGTATTTCGCCCGCGGCGCCGGCGCGCATTTCCAGGTCGAGCACCGCGGCTTCACCCTGGGCGCCCTAGGTATGGATATCTACCGCTTCGATTGACACCCACGACCCTTCCGCCCCCCCCAGGCGCGTCTTATCTGGATACCCGCCTTCGCGGCTATGATGGATTAAATAAAAAACCCCGCACCAGGCGGGGTTTTTTGTCGTCGATCAATCCCTGGGGATCAATCTTCGCGATAGCGACGCAGCTTCAGTTGCTTGCCGGCCACGCGGGTGTCCTTCAGCTTGGTCAGCAGGCGCTCGAGGCCATCTTCCGGCAGTTCGACCAGGCTGAAGCTGTCGCGCACCTGGATGCGGCCGATGGCTTCGCGGGCCAGGCCGCCTTCGTTGAGGATGGCACCCAGCAGGTTCTTCGCGGCGATACCGTCACGTGCACCCAGGGCGGTGCGGCAACGAGCGCGGCCGTCGGCCAGGGGCACCGGGGCACGGCGTTCGCGCATTTCGCTACGCTCGGTGGAACGCTCACCGGTGCGCTCGCTGCGCTCACGGGGGGCGCTGGTCGGCACCAGCGGCTGCTCACGCTCAACCTCGGCCAAGGTCAGGGCCTGGCCGTTGGTGGCCTTGCGCAACAGTGCAGCGGCCAGGGCACGCGGGGTGCAACCGATTTCCGCGGTCAGGCGGTCGAGCAGTTCGCCGTGAGTGGTCTCGGCATCGCCGGCCACCAGGGGCGTCAGGCTCATGGTCAATTTCTTGATGCGCGCGGTCAGCACGGCCTGGCCATCGGGCAGGCGCACTTCGGCAACTTTCTGCCCGGTCACACGCTCGATCACCTGCAGCATGCGGCGTTCGCGCGGGGTCACCAGCAACAGGGCGCGACCGGTACGGCCGGCGCGGCCGGTACGACCGATGCGGTGTACATAGGACTCGGGATCGTAGGGCATGTCCACGTTCATTACGTGGGTGATGCGCGGCACGTCCAGGCCACGAGCGGCGACGTCGGTCGCGACCACTATGTCCAGGCGGCCGTCTTTCAGCGACTCGATCACCCGCTCACGCTGGTTCTGCGCGATGTCACCGTTCAAGGCAGCGGCCTTGTAGCCCTTGGCTTCCAGCGCGGCGGCCAGGTCCAGGGTGGCTTGCTTGGTACGGACGAAGGCGATCAGCGCGTCGAATTCCTCGACTTCCAGCAGACGCAGCACGGCGGCGTGCTTCTGGTCGGCGTGGACTAGAAGGTGAGCCTGCTCGATGGCGGTCACGGTCTGGGTCTTGGTTTCGATCTTCACGTGCTTCGGGTTGCGCAGGTGCTTTTCCGCGATGGCGCGGATCGACTGCGGCAGGGTCGCCGAGAACAGCACGGTCTGACGGGTTTCCGGCATGGCCTTGAAGATTATTTCCAGGTCATCCATGAAGCCCAGCTTGAGCATTTCGTCCGCTTCGTCGAGCACCAGGTGCTGGATGGTGGACAACACCTTCTCGTCGCGACGCAGGTGGTCGACCAGGCGGCCCGGAGTGGCGACCACGACCTGGGCGCCATTGCGGATGGCCTTCAGCTGCGGACCCATGGGCGCGCCACCGTAAACGGCGATCACGCTCAGGCCCGGCATCTGCTTGGCATAGGTTTCGAAGGCGGTGGCCACTTGCAGGGCCAGCTCGCGGGTCGGGGCCAGGATCAGCGCCTGCGGCTCTTTCTTGGCCGGGTCGATGCGACTGAGGATCGGCAGGGCGAAGGCAGCGGTTTTACCGGTGCCGGTCTGCGCCTGGCCAATCATGTCGTGGCCGGCGAGAATCACCGGAATCGACTGCAACTGGATCGCCGACGGCTCTTCGTAGCCCGTCGCAATCACAGCGGCCAGAATATTCGGGTGAAGTTCGAGTGCGGCGAAGCCGCCGAGTACTTGGGTCATGGGTCTGCCTCTAGTGCATCCGCAAAGACCCATGTTCCAAAGCTGCGCATGCCGTGTAAGACCCTAGAGTCACCCTGGCAGCCCTGTCGGCGGGGATTTGCGAAAACGTATTAATGGATGAATCGTCAAGGACGCCCGCTGAAGCGGACATGCAGCCGAAGCTGACTTCGGAGGGATTGCATTACCTGAACGCGGCCAGACTAATGGCCGGCGCGTACTATACCGGAAAAACTTGACGATGGTGCGGGTTTTTCCCACAAGTTTTCACAGCAAGCAGGCCAAAGGCTATCAGCCTTGCATGACCGGCAAATTGTTGGACAGTCCGGCGCGCGGCGGCTATATCCTCGCAGCCCCCCCCTTTTTAATACGCGAAGGATGTCCGTCATGCCCCAGAGCACCAGTGGCCGTGTCAGCCGAGAGAAACGTGGCCATCTGCTGTTGATCGGCCTGGATCGACCCGCCAAACGCAACGCCTTCGACCTGGGCCTGCTGAATGACCTGAGCCTGGCCTATGGCGAGTTCGAGCGCGACGACGAGGCCCGGGTAGCCCTGGTCTTCGCCCATGGCGAGCATTTCACCGCCGGCCTGGACCTGGCCCAGGTGGCCCCGACCTTCGCCGCCGGCTGGGTCCTGCCCGCGGGCGGTTGCGACCCCTGGGGCGTGTTCGGCGGCCCGCGGGTGAGCAAGCCGGTGATAGTCGCCGTCCAGGGCTACTGCTTTACCATCGGCATCGAACTGATGCTGGCCTCGGACATCAACCTCTGCGCCAGCAACACCCGCTTCGCCCAGATGGAGGTCCAGCGCGGCATCCTGCCATTTGGCGGCGCCACCCTGCGCATGCCCCAGACCGCCGGCTGGGGCAATGCCATGCGCTGGTTGCTGACCGGCGACGAATTCGACGCCCACGAAGCCTATCGCCTCGGCCTGGTCCAGGAGGTGCTGGCCAGCGAGGAACTGATGCCCCGCGCCCTGCAACTGGCCGAACGGATCGCCGCCAAGGCACCCCTGGGCGTGCAGGCCACCCTGGCCTCGGCCCGCCTGGCCATCAGCGCCGGCGAACGGGCGGCGCTGGACGGCCTGCCACCGGTGGTCCGCGCATTGATGGCCAGCGAGGATGCCGAGGAAGGCCTGCGCGCCATGCAGGAACGCCGGCCGGGCGACTTCAAGGGCCGTTAAGCAACCTGCACCTGCGGCGGGTTGCACACGCCCTACAGAGCCTCGACGCACCGCGCATGGCCTACGAGCTTCGCGAGACGCTTTTCGTAGGGTGGGTTAGCAGCGCAGACAGCCGGCCTGGCAAACCACGCCGAATTTGCCGCGCGGCGTAACCCACGCGGACGGGCTCCCGCACGCAGACAATTTTCTCGTTAAAACGTGTTAACTCGCGCCGCGCAGCGCATCCAACAGCGGCTGCAGGGAATAACCGAAGCGCGGCGCCAGGTCCGCGGCGCGGCGCTGCAGCCCCACCAGGTCGATGTCCTGCTCCAGGTCCGCCGGGACGAAGAGGATCACGTTACCCTCCTTCACCGGGCACTCCCAGTAATGCCGGTGGTACAGCCCGCGCAGCAGCGCCGCCCCCAGGGGCTTGCCATCGTTGCTCGCCCACTGGTTGATCACCAGCCAGCCGCCGGGATTGAGCTGCTGCTGGCAGCGCTCGAGAAATTTCCAGGCCAGGTGCCCCACCCCCGGCCCCTGATCGGTGTAGAGGTCGAGGAAGATCAGGTCCGCGGTTTCGGCGCTGTCGAGCAGCTCCAGGGCGTCACCGATGCGGATGGTCAGGCGCGGATCGTCCGCCAGGCCCATATGTTCCATGGCCAGGCGCGGCACGTCCGGGCGCAGCTCGATGACCTCCACGTCCTCCAGGGGCAGGAACTTCAGGCAGGCCTGGGTCAGGGTGCCGGCGCCCAACCCGAGGAACAGGGCGGTCTCCGGCGCCGGATGGCAGAGCGCCCCCAGCAGCATGGCGCGGGTGTAGTCGTACTCCAGCCAGCTCGGATCGGCGACGAAGGTGCAGCTCTGTTCGATCGCCTCGCCAAATTCGAGAAAACGGTACTCACCGATCTCCAACACCCGGATCAAGCCGAATGGATCCCGCACCTCGGCCACTATCCGCTCCTCCTTACCCTCCAGGTCCATCACCCACCCCCACTGATTGATGGCCGGCATCTTAGCAGCGTCATATAGAGCGTCTATCACAACCTTCGAATCGAGCTGTTAACATGGCTCTATTGCGCAGTTAACGGACAGAGTGGAGACGATGAGCCAAACCTGGAACCCCGCCAGCTGGAGAACCAAGAGCATCCAGCAACAACCCCAGTACCCGGACGCCGCGCACCTGCTGGCGGTCGAACAGAAACTCGCCGGCTACCCGCCGCTGGTATTCGCCGGCGAAGCGCGAGAGCTGCGCCGCCAGTTCGCCGAGGTGACCCAGGGCCGGGCCTTCTTGTTGCAGGGTGGCGACTGCGCCGAGAGTTTCGCCGAGTTCTCCGCGGCGAAGATTCGCGACACCTTCAAGGTGCTGCTGCAAATGGCCATTGTCATGACCTTCGCCGCCGGCTGCCCGGTGGTCAAGGTCGGGCGCATGGCCGGCCAGTTCGCCAAGCCGCGCTCGGCCAACGATGAAACCCTGGATGGCGTGACGCTGCCGGCCTACCGCGGCGACATAGTCAACGGCATCGGCTTCGACGAGAAAAACCGGGTACCGGATCCCGAGCGCCTGCTGCAGGCCTATCACCAGTCCACCGCCAGCCTGAACCTGCTGCGCGCCTTCGCCCAGGGCGGCTTTGACGACCTGCACCAGGTGCACCAGTGGAACCTGGACTTCATCGCCAACTCGGCCCTGGGCGAGAAGTACAGCCAGTTGGCCGACCGCATCGACGAGACCCTGGCGTTCATGCGCGCCTGCGGCATGGACACTTCGCCCCAGCTGCGCGAGACCAGCTTCTTCACCGCCCACGAAGCGCTGCTGCTGAACTACGAGCAGGCCTTCGTGCGCCGCGACAGCCTGACCGGCGGCGACTACGCCTGCTCGGCGCACATGCTGTGGATCGGCGACCGCACCCGCCAGCTGGATGGGGCCCATGTCGAATTCCTGCGCGGTGTCGGCAACCCGATCGGGGTCAAGGTCGGCCCGAGCATGGACCCCGACGAGCTGATCCGCCTGATCGACATCCTCAACCCGGACAACGACCCGGGGCGCCTCAACCTGATCGTGCGCATGGGCGCGGACAAGGTCGAAGCCCATATGCCGCGCCTGGTGCGCAAGGTCCAGGGCGAAGGTCGTCAGGTGCTGTGGAGTTCCGACCCGATGCACGGCAACACCATCAAGGCCTCGACCGGTTACAAGACCCGCGACTTCGCGCAGATCCTCGCCGAAGTGAAGCAGTTCTTCGCCGTGCACCAGGCCGAGGGCAGCTACGCCGGCGGCATCCATATCGAGATGACCGGGCAGAACGTCACCGAATGCATCGGCGGCGCCCGACCGATCACCGAGGACGGCCTGTCGGACCGCTACCACACCCACTGCGACCCGCGGATGAACGCCGACCAGTCGCTGGAACTGGCCTTCCTGATCGCCGAGACGCTGAAGCAGGTAAGACGTTAGCCT
>DATDTH010000234.1:0-13803 GCA_035290985.1 Pseudomonas sp.
CGACTACGCCTTCTTCTCGCAGATCTACGACGACAGCCAGCGCGGCGGCCGCTGGACCCTGTACCGCGCCCAGATCACCAAGGACCGCGATCCCAGGCAGGTCATCGACCTTACCGACCAGAGCAGCAGCGAGCGCTGCCGGGGCAACCCGAGCAGCCGTTTCGACTGGAAGGCCACCCCGCTGCGCGACCGCATCCAGTTCCAGGACGGTGTCGGCAAGGTCATTGAGCGCCAGCTGCCCCGGGCCGACCGCCTCGCCCTCGCCGCCGCCCGCCAGCCGCGCAGATGCAGTCCCGGCATCCGCGTGCGCATCCCGGCCAATGCCCTGGTCGATGAAAACCAGAACCCACCCAGCGGGCTGGTCGACGTCAAGCTCTCCACCATCGACATCTATGCCGCCGATGCCATGCCCGGCGACTGGAGCGCCCTGGACCTCGCCCGCGCGCCCCGGGTGATGCAGAGCTATGGCGCCGGCACCATCGAAGTCAGCGACAGCGCCGGGCATAAATTCAACCTGGCCGCGGACGCCCAGGCCGAGGTGATAATTCCAGTCGACCCGCTGCAACTGGCGTTTCCCGGCCCCATCCCGCCAAGCATTCCCTACCTGACCTACGACGAGGCCAATGGCATCTGGGTGCAGGACAGCGAAGCCACGCTCGACGCCGGCGGCCAGTTCTACCTGGCCAAGGCCCGGCACTTCTCGGCGGAAAACATGGACGTGACCAAGATCGAACAGTCCTGCGTGAAGCTCGATGCCACGGCCCTGCCCGGCACCTTCAAGAAGGTCGAGGTGATAGTGCCCGACCCGGGCGGCGCCGCGCCGCGCATCATCACCCGCGACATCGACAACACTGGGGTCGGCACGGCCAAGATCCATGCGATCTACAACCTGCCGAGCAACGAGGACATCTATGTCGTGCCGATCCGCGTCGACGATGGCGGTATCGAGCCCGATCAACCCTTCGGCCAGTTCTCGGTGAACACCGGCGACCCGCAGGTGCCCACCGACCCCAACAAGCCCAAGTTCGAGTGCGCGCCCGCCGATGGCTGCGTCGGCCCCAACCCCTATGGCGCCTGCCGGGTCAGCATCGAATTGAGCGACCTCGGCGCACCGCCCGACCCGGACGATGTCTTCCTCGCCGGCCTGCAATACAACCCCGCCGCGGCCTCCTTTCTGGCCGAACTGCAACCGGACCTGGTGGCGGCTGGCCCGGACGGCACCGACTTCAGCAACGCCATCCTGAATGCCACCCAGGCCTACTACGAAACCGTCGACCCGCATAACCACAGGCGCACCCTGGATGACTTCAAGGCCCACAACGGCTACCCCGGCGGCGGCGAAACCCATGCCCTCTACGCCAACTCCGGCGACCTGGGGTTCGGGCGCGACATGCACTGCTGGAAGAACGCCTGCGAAGCCGATGACCCGGAGGTCTGCAACACCATCTGCTACGTCACCAACTACCTGGACGGCGATGCCTTCGACTCCGACGACCAGGAAGACTTCAAGCGCACGGTCGATGCCGAGAACGCCAGCGGTTCGGATGACAACGCCGTGGCCACCGTGGCCATGGAGCATTCCTTCCTCGACGACCCCAGCACCGATGGCGCCTTTATCGGCACCACCCGGGCGGTGAAGTTCTTCGTCTACTTCGGCGATGGCAATGGTGACGGCGTGGACGACTCCGGCAACCCGGCCTTTCCCGACGGGACGCTGCTGCTCAACGCCAACCTCGATGGCAAGGGCGAGCGGCCGGTGCCGCAGCTGTGCATGGTCTGCCATGCCGGTTCGCTGAAGAACAATGGCCTGGACCTCAGCGCCCCGGCCTTCGACCCGACGGACCCGACCACCGCCGACCTCGGCTCGGTGTTCCTGCCGTTCGACCTGCAGGCCTTCACCTTCGTCGACAACTACCTGGGAAGCACCACCTGGAACAAGGCCACCCAGCAGCAAGCCTTCAAGGACCTCAACGACCTGATCAGCGCCACCCATCCGCCCGGCGCCAGCGCTCTGCAGGCCCTGCAAAGCAAGTTCTACGAGGACTGGGTGGACGCCAATCCGGCCACCCACAGCCAGAAAGCCGACTTCGTCGTACCCGCCTGGGCCGGGAACGCCACCCAGGAGCAGGCCTACCGCGAAATCCTCTCGCCGTCCTGCCGGGCTTGCCATACCGCCCAGCACGACTCGGACCTGACCTTCGAAAGCGATGAGAACTTCACCGCCCAGACCTTCGTCGACAACGCGGTGTGCGGCATCAAGGTGATGCCCCATGCCAAGGCCACCTTCGACCAATTCTGGCTGAGCCTCAATCCCCATCAACCGGCCCTGCTGGACAACTTTGGCAATACCTTCATGGCGCCCTGGACGGACTGCTCCACCGCGCCGCCTGTGGTGGTCGCCGACCTGACCTTCGAATCGACCATTCAAGGCATGGTCGATGGCAACGGCTGCACCGATGCCGGCTGCCACGGCAATGCGCCCGGCTCCGGCGGTTTCCACCTGATCTACCCCAACCTGTTCGACCTCGCCAACCAGCCCACCAATACGCCCTATATCGATGCGGACGGCGTCGGCAGTGGCGACCCGCTCAACAGTTACCTCTACCTGAAGATCAGCAACCAGCAGGACAGCGTGCCCGGCGGCGGCGGCTCGCCCATGCCCCTGGGCAGCGACGAAGGCATGACCCCGGCGGAGCGGGCGATCATTTCCCAATGGATAGAAGAAGGCGCACCGGAGAATTGAGTATCCAAACCGACTGAGTCGCGGGGCCCCAGGTGGGCCCCGTTTTTTTGGCTCCCGCAAACGGGAGAGGGGTGGGGGTTAGGTCGGCCGGAATAAGGGGGAGGTATCAATGTGATGCTTAATCGTCGAACGTAGCTCTGCATCGGTGCGCTGAGCGCACCCTACGGATCCCCGTTGCACCCTGACCTAATAGACTTCGCTGAAGATGCTCTAACGCCACACGCCTGGCCAAGTGGCCACGGCCATAACCAAACGGGCCGTTTGTGGTACTTTAGCGACCGAACGAACGCCTGCAGGCCTTTTTGACTGCATTACTAACGCCGACTGTTGCTTTTTTGGATCTATTTCGCTCGCGCGGACTCCGTCCGGCCAGCACTTAGGGAAGAGTTTCAGTGACCCTTACACCCCCCCTCGTTATCGATCTCGACGGCACCCTGCTGCGCTCCGATCTGTTGCTGGAAACCGGCATGGCTTTCGTGCGCAGCCAGCCCTTGCAGTTATTCAAACCCTTCAGCTGGCTGGCCAAAGGCAAGGCCTCCCTGAAAGAGGGGTTGGCCCTCGCCACCCACCTCGATGTCAGCGTATTGCCCTACGACCCGGAGGTCATCGCGTTCATCGAGGCCGAGCGTGAGAGTGGGCGCCGCGTGGTGCTGGCGACGGCCAGCCACCACAGCCTGGCGGAGCGAATCGCTCTGCATCTGAATCTGTTCGATCAAGTCCTGGCCACCGAGGGTAAATGCAACCTCTCGGCGCACCGCAAACGGGATCTGCTGGTCGAACACTACGGCGAACAGGGCTTCGACTACGCCGGCAACTCCCAGGACGACATGCCGATCTGGGCGTCGGCGCGGCAGGCCTATGTGGTCAATCCTGAGTCCGGGGTCGAGCGACGCGCACGGGCCCAGGGCAATGTCGAACAGGTGCTCCATTCCAACCCGGCCAGGCTCAAGGACTGGCTGAAGGCCTTGCGTTTGCACCAGTGGATGAAGAACGTACTGGTCTTCGTGCCTTTGCTGGCGGCCCATCAGCTAACCGACCCCCTATTGCTCTGGCAGGGACTCCTGGCCTTCCTGCTCTTCGGCCTCTGTGCGTCCAGCGTTTACCTGCTCAACGACTTGCTGGACCTGGCCGATGATCGACACCATCACTCCAAGCGCAATCGTCCGTTCGCCGCCGGGCGCTTATCGATCAAGTCCGGGCTGGTCGCCTTCCCAGTCCTGTTGGGCGCCGCCTTTGCCGGTGCCGCCTTCCTGTTGCCCTGGCAGTTCAGCGCGGTGCTGCTGGCCTACTACGTCATGACCCTGGCCTACTCACTGTCCTTGAAACGGCGGATGGCGGTCGATGTGATAGTCCTGGCCATGCTGTACACGGTGCGCATCATCGCCGGTGCCGCGGCCTTTGGCCTGGCGCTGACCTTCTGGGTGCTGGCCTTCTCGATGTTCATGTTCCTCAGCCTGGCCCTGGTCAAGCGCTACGCCGAGCTGCTCGAGGCCAAGCGCAAGGGGAACAGCGAAAAAATCCGTGGCCGCGGCTACTACCCCGAGGACCTGGGGATGATCGCGTCCCTGGGGGCGTCTTCCGGCTATCTGGCGGTCATGGTATTGGCCCTGTATATCCACGACCAGGCCACCACCATGCTCTACAGCCAGCCGCAGATCATCTGGCTGGCCTGCCCCCTGTTGCTGTTCTGGATCACCCGCATCTGGATGCTGACCCACCGTGGGCATATGCATGACGACCCGGTGGTATTCGCCTTCCGTGACCGCATCAGCCTGACGGTCGGCGCCCTGTTCTGCCTGGTGTTCTGGGCCGCGGCCTGAAATCACCGGCCGCTTAGAACGGCCTTGAATGGCATATCGACCTTGCGCCAGCCCCGGCCCTGCTAGGGCGACGCCACCTTCTCGCCCGGCGCCTTGCCCTCGCGGGCCTGGTGCTCGATTACCGCGTTCAGCTCGGCGCCGAACAGCAGCACGGCGGCGGAGATATACAGGTAGAACAGAAAGATGATGATCGCGCCTATGCTGCCGTAGGTGGCGTTGTAGTCCGCGAAATTCTGCACGTAAAAACCGAACCCCAACGAAGCAAGGATCCAGACCACCACCGCCAGCACCGAACCGGGGGTGATAAAGCGAAACTCCTGCTCGACGTCCGGGGCCAGGTAATACACGGCGGCCACCACCACCATCAGCAGCAGTACCGCCACCGGCCAGCGCAGCCAGGTCCAGAGGATCACCACTATCCGCTCGAGACCGACCTGCTGCGCCAGCCAGTTCATCACCTGCGGCCCCAGCACCATCAGGCCCGCCGCCAGCAGCAGCACCAGCGCGATAGCCACGGTATAGAACAGCGACAGCGGCAAGCGCTTCCAGGTCGGCCGTCCCTCTTTCACGCCGTAGGCCTTGTTCATGGCGTCCATGGTCGAGCGCACCCCGGCCGAAGCCGTCCACAACGCGACCAGTATGGCCACGGAGAACAGCCCGGCCTTCTGGGTCTGCAACTGGTCGATGGCTGGATTGACCAGTTCCACCGCGGCCTGGGGCAGCACCAGCTCCGCCTGCTGGCGCAACCAGTCGAAGAAGGGTTGCAGATCCAGCACCCCTATCAGGGCGATCAGGAACAACAGGAAGGGGAACAGGGAAAAGAACAGCTGGAAGGCCAGCGCGGACGAATAGGTCGGCAGCTCATCACCGATAAAGTCCATTACCGCACGCTTGAGCACGGTGCCCAGCCCGACGCCCTCGAGGTCTGGAAACAGCATAATATCGCCTCATCGTCTGCACGGCGGATCCACCCGCCCTCACAGCATGGGACGACCCGGGCTTGAAGGAGTTCGGGGCATTCAAGTCGCACAAAACCGTCATCCAGTTATGGCGACATGATCGACATGAACAAGATCGGCGAGCCCATCTTCAGCCATACCGAGATCGCCTCCGGCCCGAACAGCGAACGCGAGGTCTATGTGCTGGCCAAGGAAGAGAAAAAACCGCTCGAGCAGATCAAGCTGTTCCAGTCCAAATACAAAAAGGCCTGAGCCGCTCACGCGTACCGAACCAGGGCTGCTCGAACAGCTCGGCGCAGCCCTGGTTGCTCTGCTAGCATCGAGCTTTCGCTCACCGGAGCCGGCCGTCATGCAACCCCTGAACCCTCGGCAGGTGCAGGCCTACCTGCGCCACCTCGACAGCCCCGCCCCCCGGGTGGCGGACCGCGCAGCCCTCGACCGGCTGATCCAGGCCCAGCTCCGCCAGGTGCCCTTCGAGAACCTGGATGTGCTGCTGGGGCGGCCGATCGTCCTGGATGCCGACGCGCTCTTCGCCAAGGTGATCGAGCGCGGCCGCGGCGGCTACTGCTTCGAGATCAACTCCCTGTTCGCCCGTCTGCTGCTGGCCCTGGGGTATGAGGTCAGCCTGCTGGGCGGACGGGTCCGCTGGGGCCTGGCCGAAGACGCGCCACAGACCATGCTGTCGCACCTGCTGCTGCGGGTGGAGCTGGCGGAAGGTCCGTTTATCGTCGACATCGGCTTCGGCGGCCCCGCACCTTACCGCGCACTGCCCTTGCTTGGACGAGAGGGGCTGGACGGCCTGCCCTACCGCCTGCAACCCCCGCACCAACCCGGCGGGGTCTATCAGTTGCAGGCCCACTACAAGGGCGACTGGGCCACCATGTACCACTTCGACCTGCAGCCCCAGGCCTGGGTCGACCACCATGCCCGCAGCTGGTACACCTCCACCCACCCCGACAGCATCTTCATGAAGATGCTGATGATCGCCCGCACCGACGGCGACACCCGCCTGAGCCTGGGCAATGACAGCTTCAGCCGTCGGCATGCCGATGGCCGCATCAAACAGCGCTCCGTCGAGTCGGTCCAGGCCCTGCTGGAGCTGCTGAGCCAAGACTTTCGCCTCGACCTCGGCAGCGACGCTGAACCCCTGCGCCAGCGCCTGCAGGCGCTGCTGAAAACCTGAGCGGCTCCGAATGTGCATCCGGGACCAACCGGACGCTGCACGGCACGCTGGCTGCGTCCTTGGGTTCCACCCGCGCTTCGATTTACACAAGATTTACACCGCTTACCGGGATAACCCCGCCAAAGGGCTGTCTCAGTTAATGACCGGTAATAGCCGGTACTGAAGGAGACACCCTCTCATGTTCAAGCGCATTTCCATCATCACTGGGCTGATCGCCTGCCTGGCACTGGCAAGCCTGACGCCGGCCTATGCTTCCGACCGCAATGCTGCCATCGCCGGGGTGGTGATCGGGGCCGTAGTGGGTGGCGCCATAGTTGCCAACAGCCGTTACGAGCGGGAGCCGGTTTACGTGGAGTCCCGACCACGGGTCTACTACGAACCGGAGCGGGTCTACTACGAACGCCAGCCGGTCTATCGGCCCTACACGGTCGTGATCTCCCCCCGCTATGACCGCGGTTATCGTGATCACCACAATCACCGCGATCGTCGCCATCATCGGGGCAACCGTCATCATAACCGGGACAATCGTCGCCACGACCGCTGGTAAAGAACTGAAGAGCTGAACCCCGAACAAACCCCGCCTAGTGCGGGGTTTGTTTTTTCCAGCACGGCAAAGAAACCGAGCTCACGCACCGGTATCTGCGCAGCCCGGGCCGGGACGAGGTCTATAAGTTCGAAGACTGAAAGGGTGCAATTCCTTGACGTTGCGCGGGGCCCGCGGGAAGCGCTGTTGTAGATCCCGTCTCGCGGCTCGGCGAGCAAGGGATCTCGCTCGCCAAACATGCAGGGTGGACCGGGCGTCGCTACGCTCGGCGCGTAGTTCCGGGCCAGCCCACCGCTTTGGCCATGGCCTGCATTTCACATTGTGCGCCCTTTGGTGTACTGCCTTCGGCGAGTACACCCTACTTGGGCGGCGGAGCCGCCTCAGGCTGGCAGGGGCGCCTTTCGGGCAGGCAGGTCACCTCGGTGAAAGCCGCGAATCCCGTCAAAACCACAACAGCCTCAAAACCTTATATAATTTGCGGCTTTTAGCCTTCCCGACTCCGAGGTCCCTGCGTGAGCACTCTGCCGCCCTGCCCCAAATGCAACTCCGAATACAGCTACGAAGACGGCGAGATGCTGGTCTGCCCGGAATGCGCCCATGAGTGGTCCGCCACTGGCGCGGCCGAAGCGGCGGCAGACGGCGACAACGTGATCAAAGACTCGGTCGGCAACGTGCTGCAGGATGGCGACACCATCACCGTGATCAAGGACCTCAAGGTCAAAGGCACCTCGCTGGTGGTCAAGGTCGGCACCAAGGTCAAGGGCATCCGCCTGTGCGATGGCGACCACGACATCGATTGCAAGATCGACGGCATAGGCGCGATGAAGCTGAAATCGGAGTTCGTCCGCAAGGTCTGAGACTTGCCTGGCGGGCAAGCGCCTGCCAGACCACCGCCCCAACCCGGTTTTTCGTAGGGCGTACTCGCCGCAGGCAGTGCGCCACGCCCTGTCGCCCCCCCCCCCGCACTAGCCAAAGGAATGGAATGAAACTGATCTTGAAGATCTGCGGTTTTATCGTGGTCATGTATTTCGGCGTTATGCAGGCGCTGGAAATGGGCAGTGCCAGGACCTGGCCCTCAGTTACCGGGACCATCACCCGCAGCCATATCGACAGCACGAAGAAATCCCAAGCCAGTAACAGCAATAGTCGCAGGGAGTACAGAGTCAGGGCGGCCTACGACTATCAGGTAGCGGGCGCGCACTTCACCGGCAACCGGATAGAGATTCGTCCCACGCGCTACTCCATGCGACAAAATGCCGAACGGGAGCTGGCGGATTACCCCGTCGGCAAGACAGTCACCGTCTATTACGACCCCGAAAATCCTGAGAAAAGCGTGCTGAAGCGCTAAGCCCGTAGGCAGGACGTAATCACTGCGTATCAAAGTGCGCGGGGGCCCATCCGTCCACAAAGCCGTCGTAGGAGCCAGCTTGCTGGCGATCCTCGGTTCCGGCTGTACGCCGCAGCCCCGGATTGCGCCAAGGCTTATTCGGGCTACAAAAAGCGGCTCCCTTGCTCGCAGAGCCTTAAGACGGTGTCTACAAAACCGCTTCGACCAAGCCCGCAGTCTCTGCGCGGATCGCCCGGCCTACAACTGCTGCAGGTAGGCAGCCAGGGCGGCGATTTCGGCGTCGGTGAAATTCGCGGCGATCGACATCATCACCGAGCCGGCGCGGCTCGGGTCCTTGTCGCGGAAACGGGTGAGCGCCTTGCGCACATACTCCGCCGGCTGACCGGCCAGACGCGGGAAATCCTCGCGCCCTTCGGCATTGGCCCCGTGGCAACCGATGCAGAGGGTCTTGAACTTGACCTCGCCTTGCTCGCGCAACGCCGCATCCACCGGTTCGGTGTGGGGCAGCAGCGTCTGCTGGCCGAAGTAGAGGGCGATGTTCACCCGTTCCTCCAGCGCCAGGCTCGGCGCCAGCTTGGACATGACGAAATCCTTGCGTTCGCCGCTGGCGAATTTCTCGAAGGCGTTGAACAGGTACACCGGATTCTGCCCGGCCAGGTTCGGGATATGCGGGCGCTTGCTATTGCCATTCATGCCATGGCAGTTGCCACAGAATCGAATGCGTTCCTTGCCGGCGTCATAGGCCTGCTGGCGTAGGACAGGGTCGGCGTTCAGCTGGGTAAAACGTTGCATGGCTTCTTCGCTGGCCTGGGCCAGGGTGGCGATGCAACTGAAGAGCACAAAGGCGAGCAAGCGCATGGTCGGCGTTCTTTTCCTGGTTTTGGGGCTCGGCGTTCTCAGGCCGTTGAAAAATGTAGGCGAGGCAACGCAGGTAGTTTTTCAATAGCCTGTGGGGGCCGACTATAGCCAGGCGGGCCTAACCAGACCCTGGCGCAGATCAAGCAAAGCGCTGGTTGTGCGTGCTTTTACCCCACGCCTCGACCAGCCTTCAGCGCCGGGTGGCTTTTTGGGCCATTTGTTCGCAGTATCGGACTCCCTCTGCCCATACCCAGGACTCGCCATGGATGTCACAGCCCTTACCTCGCCGGATACGCCCTGCGGTCACGGAGAACCGCGATGAGCGCGACCGGAGACGAGCATCGTCATGCCTATATCGCCCGCATCAACCGGGTGCTGGACCATATCGACAGCCACCTGGCCGATACCCTGGACCTGAACGCCTTGTCGGCGGTGGCGCATTTCTCACCCTGGCATTTCCACAGGGTGTTCCAGGCGATGACCGGCGAGACCCTGGCTGACTGCGTGCGCCGACGCCGCCTGGAAGCCGCGGGCCAGCGCCTGCTGCAGTCGCCGCCCCTGCCGGCGCTACGCGTGGCGCTGGATGTGGGATTCGCCTCGGCCGAGGTCTTCACCCGGGCATTCAAGGCCCATTTCGGCGTGACACCCACCGCTTGGCGCCGCGGCGGCTGGCGCACCTGGGTCGAACAGCAGCACGGCGAGTTGCGCAAGATTAATCAAGGCCTGCACAAGGCGAATCAAGCCGCGGCGGCGGTGTTTCGCGACAATCCTCGGCACTGGCCCAGCGGACCCGTGGCCAACCAACGAGGACTCTCCATGCACGTCGACATCCAAACCCTGCCGCCCCAGCGCCTGGCCTACCTGCGCTATATCGGCCCTTACGGCAACCCGGCCATCACCCAGACCTGGGGGCGCTTCGCCGCCTGGTGCGCCGGACAGGGGCTGATGGAGCCGCGCCGCACCATGTACGGTCTGTCGCTGGACAACCCCGCCATCACCCCGCCGGACAAATGCCGCTATGACTGCTGCATCGCCGTGGATCAGGCCTTCCAGCCCCAAGGCGAAATCGGCGTGCAGACCCACCCGGGCGGCCTTTACGCCTGCGCCCATTTCACCGGCACCGCCGACGATATCCATGATGCCTGGATGCGCCTGTACGGCAACTGGCTCGCGGACAGTCCCTGGCAGGCTGACGACAAACCCTCCCTGGAAATCTACCCACCCGACTTCGTGATGGACCCGGTCAGCGGCACCTTCAGCTGCCTGCTGTGCGTGCCGGTCAAGCCGCTGTAATCCGCGCGCCCACAGCCTCCTGCACGGCGAAAACGACCCTCCCTATCGTGCCACGCTCCGCGTGGGCACACCGCCCCGGACGTTCGGCCTCCACGCCCCTGTTTCCCACTCAACGCCCCGCCCAATACCACCTGAAAAGCTGTGGCTTTGCGCCAGCAAAGCGCAGTATTGTCGGACGATGCCCGTATCAAGGACGAATCATGGATACTCAAGGCAATACCCCGCGTTATGCCCCGCGCCAGGATGCCCTGCGCCAGGAACCGGAAGAGGCGCAGAAACGCCTGGCGGTCCTGATCGACGCCGACAATGCCCAGGCCTCGATAGTCGAAGGCCTGTTCGAGGAAATCGCCAAGTTCGGCGTGGCCAGCGTCAAGCGCATCTACGGCGACTGGACCCAGCCCAACCTCGGAGCCTGGAAGAAGGTGCTACTGGATTATTCCATCCAGCCCATCCAGCAATTCGCCTACACCAAGGGCAAAAACGCCACCGACAGCGCGCTGATCATCGACGCCATGGACCTGCTCTATACCCGGCGCTTCGATGGTTTCTGCCTGGTCTCCAGCGACAGCGACTTCACCCGCCTGGCGGCCCGCCTGCGCGAGGAAGGGCTGACCGTGTATGGCTTTGGCGAGGAGAAGACGCCCTCGCCCTTCGTCTCCGCCTGTGACAAGTTCATCTACACGGAAATCCTCCGCGCAGCGGTCCTGGCCGTCAGCGAAGCGCTGCCCGCCGCCGAGAAGGCCGCCGTCCCGAAAGCCCATGGCGAGCCCAAGCACGCCGAGAAAGCCGTGCCAGCCCAGAGCAAGAGCAAGGCACCGGTGGACTTTATCGCCAAGGTGATAGACGACCTCTCCGACGAGGACGACTGGGTTCAGCTCGGTTCACTCGGTTCGAATATCAGCAAGCTGCGCCCCGGCTTCGACCCGCGCCTGTATGGCCACAAGAAATTCAGCGACCTGATAAGGGCCTACCCTCAACGCTTCGAATTGGACTCCCATAGCGCCAGCGCGACGGGCGGCAAGGCGTTGTATGTCCGAAACCGCAGGGCGGGAAAATAACGCAATTGATGGGTATCGCTTCGCTCAACCCCATCCTACAAACCATGCAGCGCCACGTAACGCTGTAGGATGGGTTGAGCTCCGCGATACCCATGCTGCATGGATTGAGCTCCGCGATACCCATGCTGCATGAATTGAGCTCCGCGATACCCATGCTGCACAAAGCCAATCTTGCTAGGGGTAAGCCGCGAAGATTTAGCGCAGCAATACCCACCGAGGTCCCGCACCCCCACTACACTTCCCAGACAACATCACTGCAAAGGACTGCAGCCATGACCGCCTACCGCTGCGATCACACGCCTGGCGCGACCTGGTTCTTTACCCTCAACCTGGCCGACCGCCGGCGCGACTTGCTTATCACCCAGGTCGATTTGCTGCGGACCAGCTTCGCCAAGGTGATGCGCAAACACCCCTGGCGCATCGATGCCATCGTGATTCTGCCCGACCATCTGCATGCCCTTTGCACCTTGCCGCCCGAGGATGCCGACTTTGCCCTGCGCTGGCGCTTGATCAAAACCGGCTTCGCTCGCGCCCTGCCCCGTGACGAACCCATCAGCGTCAGCCGCCAGAGCCGAGGTGAACGCAGTATCTGGCAGCGTCGTTATTGGGAACATCACATCCGCGACGAGCAAGACTTCGCCCAGCATGTCGATTACATCCACCACAACCCACGCAAGCATGGGCATGTCCAGTGCGTGGCCGATTGGCCCTGGTCGTCGTTTCACCGTTATGTACGGGCGGGGTTGTTACCAGTGGATTGGGCGGGTAGCGAGGAGGCGCAGAACGAGTTGGGGGAGCGTGGGTGCGATGAGAGTTGAATGGGTGGATACCGCTGTGCCCAGGGCGTTTACCCGTCCATCAACTCGGCAACGCACGCGAAGGCCTGCCGTTGGCGCTGCGCCCAGTCGCCATTCAGGCAGCGAAACCCTTGGCCGTGGGTGTGCAGCCAGTCGCGGCAGGCCTGGTGAAAGTCCAGCCGCTCGGCCAGTTGCGGTTGGCAACGCTGGCCGTCGGCGCTCCAGGGCACGCCTTGAGGATCGAGCAGCAGGTGCAGGTCGTAGCGCCGCTCAAGCAGGGCCTGTTCGATCCAGGCCGGACAGTCGCCGAACAGGCTGCGGCTCCACAGCAGATTGCTCAGCAGGTGGGTATCGAGGATCAGCAGCGCCGGTGCGGCGGCGCGGGCCTGATCTTCCCATTCGAGCTGTCCGCGGGCGATGCTCGGAATGTCCGCATAACAGGTATCGCGGCCCTGCTGTTCGATGAAATGGCGCACGTACTCGCCCACCAGCAGACCGCCAAAGCGCGCCTGCAGAGCCTGGGCCAGCCAGCTTTTTCCGGTCGACTCCGGGCCGGTCAGGACCAGCACCTTCATACCCGAGTCAACTCGGGGTCAAGCCGCCAGGTCAGCCAGCCCTGCAGCGCCAGCAGGCAGAACAGACCATAGAGGCCGGCCGTGGGGTACAAGCCCTTGCTGATAAACAGGCCGACGAACAGCACATCCAGAACGAACCACAGGGGCCAGCACTCCAGGCGTTTTTGCGCCATCCAGGTCTGCGCCACCAGGCTGAAGGCGGCCAGCGCGGCATCCAGCCAGGGCGCCGCCGCATCGGTGTAAGTGGCCATTAGATAGCCCAGCGCCAGGCTGCCGGCGGTGCCTATGAGCAGGCTCAGCACCAGGCCCGGCATGCTCAGGCGGCTGACGGCGCAGCCATGCTGCTGGCCGCCACCACGCGTCCACTGCCACAAGCCGTAGAGCTGCAGCACGGCGAACACCCCCTGCAGCAGCATGTCCGAATACAGCTTCACCTCGAAGAAGATCCAGCCGTAGAGCAGCACCATCACCAGGCCGATCGGCCAGCACCAGGGATTCTGTTTGACCGTCAGCCAGACGGCGATCACGCCGAGCGTGGCGGCGAAGAGTTCAAGGGACGACATCGGACATCTCGGCGGTGCGGGGCCGCGATTGTAACGGACTGGCGGTTGTATAAAAAACAACC
>DATDTH010000235.1:0-11172 GCA_035290985.1 Pseudomonas sp.
CGCCCACCGAGAGCCAGTAGCTACCGCCCCAGGCACCGACCCGCGCCGCGATAAAGCCGCCCACGCAAAGTAGGCCGGCCGCCAGCAGCAGGCGCAGGTTGCACTGATAAGCCAGCAGCAACGCCAACCCGGCCCAGGGCAGCAGGGCCTTGTCCGAAGGGGTGATATTGAAGGTCTGCCCAAGCAGGCTCAGGTTCAGCACGAAGGCGACGAAGCAGAGCAAGGCCGCCAGTTTGCTGTAATACCCCGAACGGTCGCGGACCTGCAGCCAGAGGGTCAGGGCCAGGCTGCCTAGGCTGGTGCCGAGCAGGATCGCCACCTGGGCGACCTCGGTGAACAGCCCCCAGAATTGATGGAACAGAAAGAACAGGCTGCTCGCCAGGGCCAGCGCGCCGAACAACGAGGCCACACGCATGCCCAGGGACAATTGGCGGGAACGGGGGTCGGCATCGATATCCAGGGTTGCGGCGTAATGCGCCAGCAGTTGCCGGTGGTGCTGGTCGATCGCCACGCGCTGCGCCGGTTCGAGGGCCAGCACCTGCTCGGCCTGCAGTTGCGCCAGTTCCTGCTGAAAGGCCTGGATCCGATCGGCGCGCTGCTGCGCCTGTGCACTGCTCAAATCAGACATGACGGCGGGGCTCTCCTTAGCGATAACGAGGAGCGATCCTGACAGAACCCCGCTCGGCAAAACAGCGCCCGGGCCGCACTTTAAAAGCACGGCGAGGCTAGAGGCGACGCGTTTAGCTGGCCTGCGACACCGCTCGCTCGGCCCGCTCTTCCGCGGCGAGGCAGGCGGCCGCGGTGAACAGCACGTCGGTGGAGGAGTTCAACGCGGTTTCCGCCGCATCCTGCAGGATGCCGATGATGAAACCCACCGCCACCACCTGCATGGCGACCTCGCTGGAGATGCCGAACAGCGCGCAGGCCAGCGGGATCAGCAGCAGCGAACCGCCGGCCACCCCCGAGGCGCCGCAGGCGCAGACCGAGGCCACCAGGCTGAGCAGGATGGCGGTGGGGATATCCACGGCAATGCCCAGGGTATTGACCGCGGCCAGGGTCAGCACAGTGATGGTGATCGCCGCGCCGGCCATGTTGATGGTCGCACCCAGGGGAATCGACACCGAGTAGGTGTCCTCATGCAGCCCCAGGCGTTCGCACAGCTGCAGGTTCACCGGAATATTGGCCGCCGAGCTGCGGGTGAAGAAGGCGGTCAAGCCGCTTTCCCGCAGGCAGGTCAGCACCAGCGGATAGGGGTTGCGGCGCAGCTTGGCGAAGACGATCAGCGGGTTGACCACCAAGGCGACGAACAGCATGCAACCGAGCAGCACCAGCAACAGCCGGGCATAGCCGAGCAGCGCGCCCATGCCCGACTCCGCCAGGGTAGCGGCCACCAGGCCGAAGATACCGAGCGGGGCCAGGGCGATCACGCCCTTGACGACCTGCGAGACCCCATGGGCCAGGTCGCCGAGCAGGGCCCGGGTGCTGTCACGGCCCTGGCGCAAGGCGATGCCCAGGCCGACGGCCCAGACCAGGATGCCGATGAAGTTGGCCTCCAGCAGCGCCTTGACCGGGTTGCTCACTGCGCTGAACAGCAGCGTATGCAGCACCTCGCCTATCCCGTTCGGCGGCACCACGCCCGTGGTGTCGCTGACCAGCACCAGGCTGGAAGGGAAGAGAAAGCTGGCGAACACGGCCACCACCGCGGCACTGAAGGTGCCCAGCAGGTAGAGCGCCAGGATCGGCCGCAGGTGGGTGCGCTGGCCCTGGCGGTGGTTGGCGATCGAGGCGGTGACCAGGATAAACACCAGCACGGGCGCCACCGCCTTCAGCGCGGCGACGAACAGATCGCCGAGCAGGCCCATGGCCTTGGCCGCCTGGGGGAAGAACAGGGCCAGCAGTATCCCGGCGATCAGGCCGATCAGGATGCGACCGACCAGGCCGGTACGGGTGAGGCGCTGAAGCAAGGAAGCGTGGGTCATGGCGTGCATCGCTGAGTCGAGAAGCGGGGGCCCATTGTCCGGGCCCGCGGCCGCGGCTGCCACCGAGGGTGCGCCCTCTAGTTACAGGAATAGGCCACAGCCCCTCAGGCGCAAACCAGCAAGGCGCTCAGCGCTTCGCGCAAGGCCGGCGGAATGCTTACCGGGCGGTTGCTCTGGCGATCGACGAACACATGGACGAAGCGCCCCGCCGCGCAGGCCTCGTCCTCGCCCTGCTTGAACACCGCCAGTTCGTACTGCACCGAGCTGTTGCCCAGGGTGCCAACCCGCAGGCCGATCTCGATCCGCTCCGGAAAGGCGATGGAGGCGAAGTAGTCGCAGGCCGAGCTGACCACGAAGCCCACCACCGAACCCTCATGGATATCCAGGCCGCCGCGCTCGATCAGGTAAGTGTTCACCGCACTGTCGAAGAAGCTGTAGTAGGTGACGTTGTTCACGTGCCCATAGAGGTCGTTGTCGTGCCAGCGGGTGGTGATGGGCTGAAAGTGCAGGTAATCGGCACGCAGGTGCTGGGGTTTGCTCATGGCATTCAGGTCCATTCAGATTTGGTTATGCTCAGCGTCACTGGCGCGTTCAAAAAGCCGCCTGGTAGATGGCCAGGGCGTCGGCCTCGCGCAGCTCGCGGGGGTTGTTGACCAGCAGGCGCTGCTGCTGCATGGCGTCGCGCGCCAGTTGCGCCAGCATGGCCTCGGGCACGCCGGCGTCCCGCAGGCGGGTCGGCAGGCCGGTGCGCTGGCTGAGGGCGGCCAGCTCCTCGATCAACTGCTCGGCCAGGCTGGCCGCATCGCCCGGGCGCAGGCGCTCGCCGAGCACCAGCGGCGCCAGCTCGGCGTAGAGCGGGCTGGCCGCCGGGGCATTGAAGCGCAGCACATGGGGCAGCACCAGGGCATTGGACAGGCCGTGGGGAATATGGAAATGCCCGCCCAGGGGGTAGGCCAGGGCATGCACCGCCGCCACCGGGGCATTGGCGAACGCCTGGCCGGCCAGGCAGGCACCGAGCAACATGGCCTGGCGCGCGGCGCGGTTGCGCCCCTGGCTGACCGCGGTTTCCAGGTTGGTGGCGAGCAGGCGCAGGGCTTCGCGGGCCAGCAGGTCGGACAGCGGGTTCTTCTTCAGCGCGCTGGTGTAGGCCTCGATGGCATGGACCATGGCGTCGATGCCGGTGGCCGCCGTCACCGCCGGTGGCAGACCCAGGGTCAGGTCGGCGTCCAGCAGGGCCAGGTCCGGCAGTAGCAAGGGCGAGACCACGCCCAGCTTGGTGGTTTCACCTGTGGTGATAATGGCGATCTGGGTGACCTCCGACCCGGTACCGGCGGTGGTCGGCACCTGGATCAGCGGCAGGCGCTGGCCCTTGGCATTGCCGACGCCATAAATCTCCTGCAGCGTCTGGGCGCAGCGCGGATGGGCCAGCAACGCCACCAGCTTGGCCACGTCCAGGGAGCTGCCACCGCCGAAGCCGATGACCAGGTCGACCTGGGCCGCGCGGGCCTGTTCGACCGCGGCCAGCACCACGGCCTCCGGCGGATCGGCGAGCACCTGGTCGAAGATCCCGACGCGCACGCCCTCGGCGGCGAAGCCGGGCATGACGTCCTCGAGCAGGTTCAGGCGGGTGATGCCCGGATCAGTGACGATCAGCACCGAGCCCGCGCCGCGCTCGCGGCAGAGCCCGGCCAGGCGGCGGGCCGCCCCGGCTTCGCAGATGATCTGGGCGGTGGTGGCGAAGCTGAAGGGCAGCATGGAGGTTCCTCTTATTGTTATTCGAATGTCAGGGCCTGGCGGCAAACGCGGCACCGCCAAGATTCACGGGTTTCACCCGCCCGTCTACCAAAGCGCGCATTCGCTTTTTCGTAGGATGGGTGGGGCCGCCTAGGTTGAGCGCAGCGATACCCATGCTGAAAGCCGATCTGGCAAGCAGCGCCGCACCCGCCGCGCGGCGTAACCCGCCAATGCGGAGTCTAGCCCCCACGTGTTGGCGGCCAGCATTTCGTGAAAATGCGCTAGAACGCAAAATGCTCGGCCCCCAGGGCCATCAGGCAATCGGCGCCGCCCTGCAGGGCTTCGCGGTGGCCGCTGGCACGGGGCAGGATGCGTCGGCTATAGAAACGCGCGCTGTGCAGCTTGGCCTGGTAGAACGCCAGGTCGCCTTCTCCCGCTTCCGCGCCATCCAGCACCGCCTGGGCGCGCACCGCGGCGCGCAGCCACAAGCCGCCGAGCAACACATAGGCCGAGTAGTGGAGGAAGTCCACCGAGCAGGCGCCGATCTCCTGGGGGTCGCGACGGGTGGCGGCCAGCACCTCGGCCGTCAGCGCGCGCCACTCCAGCAGGCGACTGCGCAGCGGCGCGACCAGCTCGCGCAGGGCATCGCATCCGGCCTGGGCCTGGCACAGGGCGTCCAGCTCGTCCTGCAGCCGGCCCAGTTCGGCGCCGCCATCGCCCATCAGTTTGCGGCGGATCAGGTCGAGGGCCTGGATGCCGTTGGTGCCCTCGTACAGCTGGGTGATGCGGCTGTCGCGCATCAGCTGCTCCATGCCCCATTCGCGGATATAGCCATGGCCACCATAGACCTGCACGCCGAGGCTGGCGACCTCCTGGCCCATGTCGGTGCAGAAGGCCTTGAGGATGGGGATCAGCAGCGCCGCACGCTGGCCGGCGGCCTGGCGCGTTTGCGGGTCCGGGTGGCCGTGTTCCAGGTCGAGCTGGCGCGCGGTGTAGGCTGCGAACATGCGGCTGCCTTCGACCAGGGTCTTCTGGGTCAGCAGCATGCGCCGCACGTCCGGGTGGACGATGATCGGGTCGGCCGCCAGCTGCGGCGCCGCTGCGCCGGCCGCGGCGCGCGACTGCAGGCGCTCGCGGGCGTAGCTCAGCGCGCCCTGGTAGGCCCGTTCGCCTATGCCCACCCCTTGCAGGCCGACCTGGAAACGCGCGTCGTTCATCATGGTGAACATGCAGGCCAGGCCCTGATTGGCCTCGCCGATCAGCCAGCCCGTGGCGCCATCGAAGTTCATCACGCAGGTCGAGGTGCCCTGGATGCCCATCTTGTGTTCCAGGGCTCCGCAGCTCAGGGCGTTGCGCGGGCCCAGCCCACCGTCGGCCGTGGCGATGAGCTTGGGTACCAGCAGCAGGCTGATGCCCTTGACCCCGGCCGGCGCATCCGGCAGCCGGGCCAGGACCAGGTGCAGGATATTTTCCGTCAGGTCCTGCTCGCCGCCGCTGATGAAGATCTTGTTGCCGCTGACCTTGTAGCTGCCGTCCGCCTGGGGCTCGGCGCGGGTGCGCAGCAGGGCCAGGTCGGTGCCGGCCTGGGGTTCGGTGAGGCACATGGTGCCGGCCCACTCACCGCTGACCAGGCGACCCAGGTAGCGCGCCTTGAGCTCGGCGCTGCCGTGCTTGTGCAACGCCAGCACCGCGCTGTCGGTGAGCCCGGAATAGACCCGAAAAGCCAGGTTGGCGCTCATCAGCATCTCGTGGAACCCCACCGAGACCAGCTGCGGAAAGCCCTGGCCGCCGTACTCGACGGGTCCGGTCATGCTCGCCCAGCCGTTGTCGACGAACTGCCGATAGGCCTCGCGGAACCCCCGCGGGGTGGTGACCTGGCCGTCCGCGAGGCGGGCGCCCTGTTCGTCGCCATTGCGATTGAGCGGCGCGACCACCTCGCCGCTGTAGCGGGCCGCCTCTTCCAGCACGCCGTCGATCAACTCGCGGTCCAGCCCCTTGTCCAGCAGGGCGCAGTGGCCGCTGACCTCGAACAGTTCATGGAGGACGAAACGCAGGTCGCGCAGGGGGGCTCGGTAGCTCATACGCGCCCCTCCTGCACCTGGGCGAAGCCTTGGCCTGCGAGCGCCAGGCGGTCGATCAGGCGGGCCGGCCGCCAGTGTTCGCCAAAGCGCGCCTGCAAGGCGTACAGCCGTTGCTGGATATTTGCCGCGCCCTGGCTGTCGGCCCAGCTCATGGGCCCGCCCCGCTGCGCCGGGAAGCCGTAACCGTTCAGGTACACCAGGTCGATATCGGCGCTGCTGGCGGCTATGCCTTCTTCTAGAATCTTCGCGCCCTCGTTGACCAACGCCAGCAGGCAGCGCTCGAGGATTTCCTCTTCACCTATGCTGCGACGCTGGAAACCCAGGGACTCGGACACGGCCAGCACCAGGGCATCCACCTCGGGGGCCTGCTCGGCCTGGCGACTGCCTTCGGCGTAACGGTAATAGCCCTGGCCGGCCTTCTGGCCGAAACGGCCGAGGCCGCAGAGGCGGTTGTCGACCTGCACCGCCGGATCGTCCTGGCCCTTGCCGGCCAGTTCAGGGCCCGCCACTCCAGGTCGATGCCGACCACGTCGTACATTCGGAACGGGCCCATGGCGAAACCGAAGCCCTGCAGCGCGGCATCCACCTGGTGCGGATAGGCCCCTTCGAGCAGCAGCATGCGTGCCTCGCGCACATAGGTGTGGAGCATGCGGTTGCCGATGAAGCCGTCGCAGTTGCCGGCTATCACACTGACCTTGCCCATGCGCCGCCCCAGCTCCAGGGCGGCCTCCAGCACGGCCGGCGCGGTCTGGGCGCCGCGGACGATTTCCAGCAGCTTCATGATGTGCGCCGGACTGAAGAAGTGCAGGCCCAGCACCTGCCCTGGGCGGGCGGTGACGGCGGCGATGGCGTCTATATCCAGGGCCGAGGTGTTGCTGGCGAGGATTGCCGTGGGTTTGAGCAGCGCATCCAGCTCACGGAAGATCCGCTGCTTGAGCTCGAGGTTTTCGTAGACCGCCTCTATCACCAGGTCGACCCCGGCCAGGGCGGCGTACTCGGCGACCAGCCCGATGCAGGCCAAACGCGCGTCGGCCTGGGCCTGGTCGATCCGCCCCTGGCGCACCTGATGGGCATAGGTCTCGCTCACCACGCCCAGCGCCTGCTCGAGCATCTGCGGGTTGGTGTCCAGCCACAGCACCTGCACGCCGGCATTCGCCAGGCACATGACGATGCCGCGGCCCATGGTACCGGCACCGATCACGGCGGCCTGCTGAATGACGATCTGGCTCATGCTGGGATTCCTGTGGGGCCTGGAAAAAACGTCCACCACCATAAGGAAGCGCGTACTATTTTTGAAATTTAGTCTTGTGATACTTAGTATTCAGCGCATGAATATACAAAACTTCGACCTCAACCTGCTGCGCGTGCTCGATGCCCTGCTGCGCGAGCAGAACGTCTCCCGCGCCGCCGAACGCCTGTCCCTCAGCCAGCCGGCGGTGAGCAACGCCCTCGGCCGCCTGCGCGAGCTGCTCGACGATCCGCTGCTGGTGCGAGTCGGTCGCGCCATGCAACCGACCCCGCGGGCGTTGGCCCTGGAGGCACCGATCCGCGCGGCCCTGCAGCAGATCGAGGCCAGCCTGAGCCTGGGCGAGACCTTCGACCCGGCCCGCAGCCGCCAGCGCTTCACCCTGGCCCTGACCGATTACGTGGAGCTGATCTGCATGCCGCGGCTGCTGCAGCAACTGGCGCGGGTGGCGCCGGGCGTGACCCTGGCGGTGCGGCACCTGAGCCCCAGCCTGCCGATCGAGGCCCTGGACAAGGGTGAACTGGACCTGGTGCTGGGGCGTTTCGACCAGGTCCCGCCGCGTTTCGCCCGCCGTCCCTGGGCCAGCGAGACCCTGCTGCTGACGGCCCGCCGCGAACACCCGGTGCTGAACCGCGCACCGGACCTGGCGACCTTCCTCGAGCTGCGCCACCTCTGGGTGCATGGCGGACAGACCAAGGGCATGGTCGACCAATGGCTGAGCGAGCAGCACCTCAGCCGCGAGATCCACTACACCACGCCGAACTACTTGCAAGCCGCCCATATAGTCGCCAGTACCGAACTGGTGGCGGTGCTGCCGAGCCAACTGGCCCGCTACTTCGCCCAGTTGCTGCCCCTGCAACTGCAGCCGCTGCCCATGGCCCTCGGGCCCTTTCACCTGGAGATCGTCAGCCTGGCCCAGCGCGAACGGGATACCGCCCTGCAGTGGCTGATCGCCCAGATTGCGGCCCTCGGCCAGCCATAACGCGGCCAAACGTTCGTCACCCACCGGCCTCCTATACTCAGCCTGCTGACTTCTCAGGCGGGAAACTGGTATGAGCAACGGGCCCTGTTTGACGCTGCTGCTGTTGACCCTGTTCGGCCATGCCGAGGCCGCCCGCCTGGAGGTCGAGGTCCGCGACCGCGATGGCCGGCCGCTGAGCGAGGTGGTGGCCTGGATCGAGCCGGGACCGGACACTCCGAGCCCGTCCGCCGAGCCCACGGCGCCGGTCGCCCTGGTGATGGACCAGCGCAAACGCCAGTTCACGCCCTATATCCTGCCGGTCCACCGTGGCAGCACGGTGATCTTTCCCAACTCCGACCCGATCAACCACCACGTCTACTCCTTCTCCCCAGCCAAGCGTTTCGAACTGCGCCTGCACCACCAGGGTGACAGCGCCCAGCAGTTGCGCTTCGATGCGCCGGGCCTGGTGACCCTGGGCTGCAATATCCACGACTGGATGCTCGGTTTCATCCTGGTGCTGGACAGCCCCTGGTTCGCCCAGACCGACCAGGGCGGCCGCGCCCGGCTGGAGTATCTACCGGCCGCCGGCCAGACGCTGCACATCTGGCACCCGCGCAGCGCCGAGCCGGGCGTGGCTTATCCCCTGGCACCCCGGGTCGAGATCCGCCTGACCCAGGCGCTCAAGCGCGAGCCGCGGAGCAAGGCGCCCAACGCCGCGCCCCGCGGCAAGGGCGGCTACCTGCCATGAGCCTGCGCGGCAAGATCCTGGCCTTCTTCCTCGCCCTGCTGCTGGCGATCATGGCCCTGCTGCTGGCGCTGGTGTACCGCTCCACCCATGCCCAGGCCCTGGAGCAGATCCGCCAGCAGCTGAGCTTCGCCCATGGCGTGCTGGCCAACGAACTGCAGGGCCGGCGCCAGGCCCAGAGCGCCATGGCCGATCTGATCGCCAAGGACTTCACCCTGCTGGGCGAGATCGCCGACCTGCTGGCCAGCCCGGAACGGGAGCAGCAGCCGCAATCGCTGTCCGCCGCGCTGGAATCCTTCATCGCCCGCAGCCAGGCTGACCTGGCCCTGGTCAGCGGGCCGGATGGGCGGATCCTCGCCGGCACCAGCACACAGCTGCTGCCCGGCGCCAGGTTGCCCTGGCACGACCTGCTGGCCTTGGACGACCCCCAGAGCGCCGAGCGCCTGGTGGTGTTCGACGACCGGGTGCTGCATGTGAATGTCACGCCGATCTTCGCCCCGCGGCCGCATCTGCTCGGCTGGCTGGTGATGGCCTTCGTGCTGGACGATGCGGCCGCGAGCCACCTGGCCCGGCTCAGCGGCGCCGACGTGGCCCTGCTGACCGGCCCGCCCGGCGCCTACCGGGTGCTGGCCAGCAACCTGCCGGCGCTGCAGCGCGCAGAGCTGAGCGAACAACGGCTGCCGGACGCCCGCGGCGTCTTCGTGCTCGACCTGCAACGGCACGAACAGGTCGCCTACCGCGCCCCGCTGGCCGGCGACGAGCTGCAGGTCCTGCTGCTGCGTTCGCTGTCCACGGCCCTGGACGCCTACCAGCCGTTGCAATGGCAACTGGCAGGCATCTTCGCCGCCGCCCTGCTGCTGGCCGGACTCGGCGCCTGGTGGATCGCCAACACCGTCAGCCGCCCCCTGACCCGGATGGTCGAGAGCGTGCGGCGGATCGCCAGCGGCGATTACCAGGCGCCGATGCAGACCCGCGCCGGCGGCGAGATCGGCCTGCTGGCCCGGGAGTTCAGCGCCATGCAGCAGGGCATCGCCGAGCGCGAAGCGACCATCGGCTTCCTGGCCTACCGCGACCCGCTGACCGAACTGCCGAACCGCAACCGTTTCGTCGGCGACCTGCAGCAGGCCCTGGGCGGGACCGAGCCCGGCGACAACGTGGCGGTGCTGCTGATGGACCTGGACAACTTCAAGGACCTCAACGACACCCTCGGCCACGACGCCGGCGACTTGCTGCTGCGCCAGCTCGCCGAACGCCTGCAGCAGCGCCTGGCGCCCGACGAACGGCTGGCGCGCCTGGGTGGCGACGAATTTGCCGTGCTGCTGCCGCGCTGCAACCCCGGCACCGCTATCCATGCGGCGCAACGCCTGCGCACGGCCCTGAGCGAGCCCTTCGATGTTCGCGGCATCGGCATGACCCTCAATGCCACCCTCGGCATCGCCCTCTACCCCGACCACGGCGAAAGCGCCGGCACCCTGCTGCAGCACGCCGAGGTGGCGATGTACCTGGGCAAGGCCCAGCACTCGCCCTATGCCCTCTACCGGCCGGAGCTGGATCGCCACAGCCTGGTGCGCCTGGCGCTGATGAGCGAACTGAAGAACGCCATCGAGGACGGCCAGCTCAGCCTGTACTACCAACCCAAGCTGGAAATCGCCAGCCGCCGCCTGATCGCGGTCGAATGCCTGGTGCGCTGGATCCACCCGTTGCACGGCTTCATCGCCCCGGACGAGTTCATCCCCCTGGCCGAACAGACCGGGCATATCCGCGCGCTGACCCGCTGGGTGGTGCGTACCGCGCTGGCGCAGAACCGCGCCTGGCACGCCCAGGGGCTGCCGCTGATCACCGGGATCAACATCTCGGCCCTGGACCTGGCCGATCCCAAGTTCGCCGGTTTTATCGCCGAGCAACTGGCCGAACAGGGGGTCGCGCCCCAGACCCTGGTGGTGGAGATCACCGAAAGCGCGGTGGTCTCCGACCCCGAGTTGGCGGTACGGCAACTGGAGCAGCTGCGCCAGCTCGGCGTGCTGCTGTCGATGGACGACTACGGCACCGGCTACTCGTCCATGGCCCAGCTCAAACGCCTGCCGCTGCATGAACTGAAGATCGACAAGTCCTTCGTCCTCGACCTGCTAAGCAACCGTGACGATGCCATCATCGTGCGCTCGACCATCGAGCTGGGCCACAACATGAACCTGCTGGTGGTGGCCGAAGGCGTGGAAACCCTGGAGGTACTGGAGCGCCTGGCCGAGCTGGGCTGCGATATCGCCCAGGGCTACCTGCTGAGCAAACCCCTGAGCCTGGCCGCCTTTACCGACTGGCTGAAGACCACCGAGTGGGGATTGCCGGGCGGCGCTTCGTAGAGGTGAACGCAACTCCGTCTTGGCGGGTTACGCCGCGCGGCGGATGCAGCATGGCTTGTCAGGCCGGCT
>DATDTH010000236.1:0-3718 GCA_035290985.1 Pseudomonas sp.
GTCGGCCCTGCTCCAGGCGGCCGTGGCGGCGCTGGCGAGCCAGGGCATCCGGGATATCTACATCGAACGCCATGAGCAGAACCCAGGCTCGGCGGGCATGATGCGCAAGGCCGGCTTCGTCGAACGCTCGACCTTCGACGACCCCCAGCGCCGCGCCGGCGGCTCGCGACGCACGACCCTGTGCTATCTATGGGTGCCGCACTGAAGCAGGCTGTACCTGCGCAACCGAATCGCTGGAGCAATCCCGGCGCCACTGGACGCGACTGATCACCGACAATCCATCCCAGCAGGCGCGGGATAAGGCGCAGGCGGAATGAACGCGGCGTGATCTGGCAAAGTGCTATAAATATTGATAGAAACTCTCATCGCACTTGCTGCCCCTTAGTCGCGAAACCCGTGGCACGGTGCGTTTTCTTCGACCTCAATACGCAAGGACAAGAATGTCCGACCATGGCCCGCTGCTGGATTACCCCTCAACTCAGCACAGGGTCCGGGTGCTGCTCGTCGACGACCAGATGATCATAGTCGAGGCCGTGCGGGGCATGCTGGCCGACCAGGCCGATATCGAGCTGCATTACGTGCTGGATGCCGCGGCGGCCATCCCCCAGGCTTTGCAATTGAAGCCGACGGTCATCCTGCAGGACTTGGTGATGCCCTTTATCGATGGCTTCGACACGGTCAGGCTCTTCCGTCAGCAGCCCGAATTGCAGGATATTCCGATCATAGTGCTGTCCTCCATGGAGGATCCCAGCATCAAGGCCCAGGGCTTCGCGGTGGGTGCCAACGACTACCTGGTCAAGCTGCCGGACAGGCTCGAATTGTTGGCGCGTATCCGCTATCACTCTTCGGCCTATATTCATCGGCTGCAGCGCGACGAAGCCTTCAGTCTCCTGCGCGAGAGCCAGCGGCAATTGGCCGAAGCCAATATCCAGCTGCAGAAACTGGTGGCGCTGGACGGGCTGACGGGCATCGCCAACCGCCGCTGTTTCGACCAGACCCTCGAGGACGAATGGCAGCGGGCCCTGCGTGATCAGCAGAGCATCGCCCTGCTGTTCTGCGACATCGATCATTTCAAGCTGTACAACGACACCCACGGTCACCTGAATGGCGATTTCAGCCTGAAGAAAGTCGCCGCGGTGCTGACTGAGAACCTCAAGCGGCCAGCCGACCTGGCGGCCCGCTACGGCGGCGAGGAATTCGTCATGCTGCTGCCGCAGACCGACATCGAGGGGGCCCTGCAAGTGGCCGAAAGCTGTCGCAGGGGCGTGGAGCTCCTGGAACTGGTCAATCCGCAGGCACCGAGTGGGTTCGTTACCCTGTCCATAGGCGCCGGCTGCTGGACTCCCCAGGCCGGTGACAGCCATGACAGCCTGATCGGCCTGACCGACCGCGAGCTGTACCGGGCCAAGGGCAGCGGCCGCAACTGCGTGATGGCGCTGGAATCCCTGCAGCGCCAAAACCGCTCGTTGACGCCTGGGAGCGACACGCCCTCGTAGGAGCGGGCCGTGCCCGCGAAGTCCCATCCTACGATTGCACTGGTGCCGCCTAAGGAGGCAGAGCACTCGAGTAAGTATCCATTTTTGAATTCAGGCTTTGCCAGGATGCTTTGGGCATCCTCTAGGATGCCGCGTTGGTTCCCGGAACCGACCCAGGCCAGGGATAACCGCAGTTCGTCCGTTTCGCTCAGCTTGCGCCTTAGCTACCTGCTGCCGCGTTCCTGAACCGGGCGCGACGAGGTTAAACCGATCCGCGCAAGGTCATCGATTACTTCCTGAGCCCGCTCAAGGAATACCAGGATGAAAGCCTCAAGGAGCGCTGATGTTAAGGATAAGTCGGCTGGGGGAGGTGATGAAAGTATGGACCCTGCACTGACGCTGGAAGAGCAGGGGCTTTACCTGGCGTTTGTCCAGGCTTCGCAGCGTGTCGATACGACAGAGGCTTTCCAAAAATATATTCAGGTGTTTGTGCGACCGCTGCTTCCCCATGCCATGAGCCTCGCCTGTGTAGGCGGGCTTATTAATGGAAAGGCCGTGTTGGAAATGGCCATTGCATTGAATTATCCGGATGAGCTGTTCAGCAAGGTTCATGAAGTTGTAAATATTGCCGATCGATCATTGCTGGCTCGCTGGTATGTGGAGCGTAAGCCGCAGTTGATTGAGCGAGGACGGAATGATCATTGGCTGTCGGCCATGGAACGTTCGGAGATGGAGGTGTTTGGCTTCGATAATTTCGCTGCCCACGGTGTTGTCGATCTGGATGGTAAGAGAGGCAGCTATATCAGCCTCGCGGGCATTCCCGGAGAGCTGGGCCCGCACCAAGGTTTTTTGCTGGAGTTGATGGTGCCACACCTTCATCAGGCGTTGGTTCGCATCCTCCATCAGCGGCGTAATGTTCATACCTTTAGCAATGCTCAATTGCTCACGCCCAAAGAGCAGGTTGTTCTGCGCTGGCTGGCTGCCGGTAAGAGTAATCCCGAGATCGCCGCGTTACTCAATCGCAGTGTTTCCACCATCCGCAACCAGGTTCATTCCATCCTCGGCAAGCTGGGGGCCTCTTCACGGGCGGAAGCGCTGCACAAATCCCATGAATTGAGGCTGTTGTAAGGCCGTTTTGGATCATCTGATCCATTGTCTCCTTGGCGGAGAGTGGCAAAAATCCATAGTCTATTCTGACCTGGATGATATTGATGAAATCATTGGTTTCGTTGTTGCTGGTGCTGACCCTGGCAGTCCCTATGGCATACGCCACGGGATATCCTGAACATAACCCGCAGAAAATTCTCACTGTTAGTGAAAACGCATCAGGCCAGAAAACCTATGGCCTGGATATGCGCTATCTGGACCGCATGCTTGGCGACCTCTCCCTCCATGCGGGTCGCTACCCACCAAGCTTCGACTCGATAGAGCAAAAGCAGCGAGCGGTTCAAGATCTGAGCAGCTTGTCTGGAATGCTTGGGCTGCTGCTGAAAGATGGCAAACCTAACCCCCCCATTTTGTTTCGTTCAGCTATTACCAACCGCATGGGGCATAACCTCGATATTCCCGGCGCGGCGGAAAAAGCGGAACAACAATTCCAGGCGCTCCTGAAGATCGAGCCCAATGCACCTCAGGGCAACTATCAGTTCGGCATATTTCTCGCTGAGACAGGTCGACCGGAGCGAAGCATTCCTTATTTGGAAAAGGCGCTGGCGCTGGGGCTGGAAGAGGCTAACTATTCGTTGGCGATGGCTTATCTGGGGCTAGGGGATAAAAAAGAAGCTCTTGTTCGATTAAATAAATACTTAAAAGAAAAGCCGACTGATAACGCCGCGCAGAAGCTGCTTCAGGCGATTGAGGAAGGGCAGGACATAAAAATTGGAATTGATTGACCAGATCAAGATGGATGACGGTCGAACCTTGCTGGATAGCCAGGTGCAGAACCTGGTGGATGCCATGGCCGCCTTCGGTGTGCCGGCCGGTGCTGAGTCCAACCTCACGACCAGTCAGCGCGAGCAACTGAATGTGGTGATCGCCGCCAACTGGCAGTAAAGCAATAGAGTAATACCAGCGCAGTACAGAAGGGCCCATCAGGCGATGGGCCTTTTTTTCGACAGCAGGCGCTAGGGGGCAAAGGTGTCCGGTATTTTCGCGAAAAACTGTCTGCCAAATATGCGGGGGCTAGACACCGCTTTGGCGGGTTACGCCGCGCGGCAGGTGCGGCGTGGCTTGTCAGGCCGGCT
>DATDTH010000237.1:0-4274 GCA_035290985.1 Pseudomonas sp.
CAGCGGCTCCGGCCTGGGCTCAACCACGGGCCAGCACCCGGGCCAGGGCCTCGAGGAAACGCGCGTTTTCCTCGGGCAGGCCGATGGAGATGCGCAGGTGGGTCGGCATGCCGTAGTTGGCCACCGGCCGCACTATCACCCCTTCGCGCAATAACGCCTGAAACACCGGTGTCGACTCGCGCGCCAGGTCGACGGCGATAAAGTTGCCCTTGGATGGAATCCAGCCCAGCCCCAGCCCGGCGAAACCCGCCTGCAGCTGCGCCATACCGGCCTCGTTCAGGCGCCGGCTCTCGGCCAGGTACTCGCCATCGTCCAGCGCCGCACAGGCGGCCGCCTGGGCCAGGCTGTTGACGTTGAACGGCTGGCGCACCCGGTTGAGCACATCGGCGATGCGGGGTGAACTGATGGCGTAACCGACCCGCAGCGCCGCCAGGCCATAGGCCTTGGAGAAGGTGCGCGACACCAGCAGGTTGGGATGGGCGGCCAGGTAATCCAGGCCATTGGGCAATTCGCCGCCCTCGGCGTACTCTATATAGGCCTCGTCCAGCACTACCAGCACCGACTCAGGCACCCGGGCGAGGAAATCCGCCAGGGCCGCTGGCCCGAACCAGGTACCGGTCGGGTTGTTCGGGTTGGCGATGAAGACCACCCGGGTCTGGGCATCGATGGCGGCCAGCATGGCGTCCAGGTCATGACCGAACGCCTTGGCCGGTACTGCCCGCCCTTCGGCGCCCACCGCCTGGGTGGCGATGGGATAGACGGCGAAGGCGTGCTCGCTGAACACCGCGTTCAGGCCCGGCGCCAGGTAGGCCCGGGCCACCAGTTCGAGGATATCGTTGGAGCCATTGCCCAGGGTCACCTGCTCGACCGCCACGCCGTAGCGCGTCGCCAGCCGGCTCTTCAGGGCGAAGCCATTGCCATCGGGGTAGCGGGTCAGCTCGGCCAGGGCCGCCTGGATCGCCGCCAGCGCCTTGGGACTGGGCCCCATGGGGTTCTCGTTGCTGGCCAGCTTGACGATACCGGCCGGATCGAGCTCCAGCTCGCGGGCCAGTTCGTCCACCGGCTTGCCCGGCACATAGGGCGAGAGTTGCTGCACCCCCGGCTGAGCCAGGGCAAGAAAATCACAGGGCATAGGTACGAGCCTCAAGCGTCAAGCTTTAAGCTACAAGCTACAAGAAAAAGCCAGGCGAATCCGCTTGAGGCTTGAAGCTTGCGGCTTGCGGCTGTTATTTAGAGCACTGCCTTTGGATAGGAGCCCAAGACCTTGAGCGCCACGGCTTCTTCGGCGATCTTCTCCAGCACGTCCTTGATCAGCGGATCGCGCTGATGGCCGGCGAAATCGATAAAGAACACGTAGGTCCACTTGCCGCTGCGCGACGGCCGGGTCTCGATCCGGGTCAGGTCGATGCCCTTGGCATGGAAGGGCACCAGCAGCTCGTGCAGCGCACCCGGCTTGTTGCTCATGGAGGCTATGATCGAGGTCTTGTCGTCGCCGGTCGGCGGCACTTCCTGGTTACCGATGATCAGGAAGCGCGTGGAGTTGTCCGGACGGTCCTCGATCTTTTCCGCCAGCTTGCTCAAGCCATAGAGGCTGGCCGCCATGTCGCCGGCGATCGCCGCCGAGTTCCACTCGCTCTTCACCCGCTTGGCCGCGTCGGCATTGCTCGATACCGCCACCCGCTCGACATTCGGGTAATGGGCATCCAGCCACTTGCGGCACTGGGCCAGGGACTGGGCATGGGAGTAGATGCGGGTGATACGGTCGGTCTTGGTGGTATCGCCCACCAGCAGGTGGTGGTGGATGCGCAGCTCGACTTCGCCACAGATGACCATATCGTGTTCGAAGAAGCTGTCCAGGGTGTTGTTCACCGCGCCCTCGGTGGAGTTCTCCACCGGTACCACGCCGAAATTCACCGCACCGGCCGCCACTTCGCGGAACACCTCGTCGATCGCCGCCATCGGCACGCTGATCACCGCGTGGCCGAAATGCTTGAGCGCCGCCGCCTGGGTGAAGGTGCCCTCGGGACCCAGGTAAGCCACCTTGAGCGGCTGCTCCAGGGCCAGGCAGGAGGACATGATCTCGCGGAACAACCGCGCCATTTCCTCGTTGCCCAGCGGCCCCGGGTTGCGGTCCATGATGCGCTTGAGCACCCAGGCCTCGCGCTCGGGCCGGTAGAACACCGGCTTTTCGCCTTCGGCCAGGGTGCGCATCTTGACCCGGGCGACTTCCTGGGCACAGCTGGCCCGCTCGCTGATCAGGTCGAGAATCCGCTCGTCGATGCTGTCGATGCGAACGCGCAGGGCCTTGAGTTCGTCCTCGCTGATTGGATCCGTCATCAACCGTGCTCCTTCTCGAACTCCGCCATGTAGGTCAGCAGGGCATCGACCGCCTCCAGGCCGACCGCGTTGTAGATGGAGGCGCGCATGCCGCCCACCGAGCGATGGCCCTTGAGGTTGAGCAGGCCACGGGCCTCGGCGCCGACCAGGAACGGCTTGTCCAGCTTCTCATCGGCCAGGCGGAACGGCACGTTCATCCAGGAGCGGTCGTTCTTGGCGATCGGATTGCTGTACAGGCCGCTAGCATCGATGAAGTCGTACAGCTTGCGCTGCTTCTGCTCGTTGAGCCGGCCTATGGCCTCGACTCCGCCCTGCTCCTTGAGCCAGGCGAACACCAGCCCGGACAGGTACCAGGCCAGGGTCGGCGGGGTGTTGTACATCGAACCGTTGTCGGCCGCGACCTTGTAATCGAGCATGGTCGGGCAGATCGAACGGGCACGCCCGAGCAGGTCTTCGCGAATGATGGTGACCACCAGGCCGCTGGGGCCGATGTTCTTCTGCGCGCCGGCGTAGATCAGGCCGAATTTGGAGACATCGATCGGCCGCGACAGGATGTCCGAGGACATGTCCGCCACCAGCGGCACGTCGCCCACCTCGGGAATCCAGCCGAATTCCAGGCCGCCGATGGTTTCGTTCGGCGCGTAGTGCACATAAGCCGCGTCTTTCGACAGCTGCCACTCGTTCTGCCCCGGAATGGCGAAGTAATCGTAGGGCTTGGCGCTGGCGGCAATATTTACCGTGCCGAAGCGCTGGGCCTCCTCGATGGCCTTCTTCGACCAGATACCGGTGTCGATATAGTCGGCCTTGCCGTCTTCCGGCAGCAGATTCAGCGGCACCTGGGCGAACTGCTGGCTCGCGCCGCCCTGCAGAAACAGCACCTTGTAGTTGCTCGGAATGCTCAGCAGGTCGCGCAGATCCTGCTCGGCCTTCTCGGCGATGGAGACGAACTCATCGCTGCGATGACTCATTTCCATGACCGACAGGCCCTTGCCTTGCCAGTCGAGCAGCTCCGCCTGGGCGCGCAGCAGAACAGCTTCGGGAAGCGCCGCCGGACCGGCGCAGAAGTTATAGGCTCGCTTGCTCACATCCACTCTCACTCTGTGTAGGGACGGACCGGGCGTCTCTGCGCCGGGTCCGCCGTTGCGCCCACCCTGACGGACAGGCGTCGCCTGTCCATTCGGCTCTTACTCTTCGGCGTCCGGCTCGGACGCGTCGGCAGCATCGGACTCATCGACCGCAAGGTCGTCTTCGACCGCCACGCCACCCAGCCCGCCAGCGTCCAGCACCTCGGCCTCTTCGCCGGCCAGCACTTCGCCTTCGACCTCGGAAGGTTCCTGCACCCGCTCCAGACCCACCAGAATTTCATCGCTGGCAAGCTTGATCAGGGTGACGCCCTGGGTGTTACGGCCGGAACTGGAGACTTCATCGACACGGGTACGCACCAGGGTGCCCTGGTCGGAGATCAGCATGATCTCCTCGCCATCCTGCACCTGGATGGCGCCGATCAGCTTGCCGTTGCGCTCCTTGGTGACCATACCGATCACACCCTGGCCGCCACGCCCGCGGCGCGGGAACTTGTTCAACGCCGTGCGCTTGCCGAAACCACGCGCGGAAGCGGTGAGGATCTGCGCACCCGACTCGGGGATCAGCATGGAAATCAGCGTCTGCCCCTTGCCAAGACGCATGCCGCGGATACCACGGGCACCACGGCCCATGACCCGCACCACGCTCTCGGCGAAACGGATCACCTTGCCGGCGTCGGAGAACAGCATCACTTCCTTGGCGCCGTCGGTGATGGCAGCGGCGATCAGGGTGTCGCCTTCTTTCAGCTTCAGGGCGATCAGGCCACTGGTACGCGGACGGGCAAACTGCGACAAGGGGGTCTTTTTCACGGTACCGAAGGCGGTTGCCATGAAGATGTAGGCGCCGGTAGGTTC
>DATDTH010000238.1:0-9348 GCA_035290985.1 Pseudomonas sp.
AACATTCAGCGAGTCGAGGATAAGGACCAGGCTATGGGTGTCGCCAAAATCGTTTTCGCCATAGTTAGGTACCAGCAGTTTGACGCCTTGGTAAGCCCAGTAAGCGGCCCATGCTTCACTGAGAACACCACCCCGCAGTAATGGTTGACCTTCAATAAACACCTTGATATCGGCGCCGTAGTGAACTTGCGAATTGGCGACAGCCGAGGGCTCGCCAAGCCCCATTACATCGTACTGATTGGGCCGTAGTTCATCAGCCACATCACGACCGAAATAAGTTTGCCACCCACCGATGGCTATATTTACGGACTCGGTACGTTCAGCGGCCAGCAGCACGGCCATCTGATAGTCGAGGCTTTGCTGGGCGATGGAACTATCGGGAATATTGGCGGGATTGCTTGGTGTTGCGCCACCGGAGGACAGCCCTGGCGCCCGGTGGGCTTCGATAAATACATTCCCTGCCCGGCTCAATGCTGACTGGACAACTTCTCTCTGCCCCCACAAGGGATCGAAACCAATCGGCTCTTCTGGCCAAATAGCCATAAGACGCTCATCTGCACGTTGTTTGAAGCTGTCAAATGCATTTTTTGCTTGCTCGCCACTATAGGCGACAGCTGCCTGAATCAAGGTGTTAAGCTCGGTGCGCAATTCGCGATAGAGCGTTAGCAACTGGGGTGCTGTGATTGTGGCTTCGATCTGCATAGGGTCATTGCGCAGACCGTTGAAATAAGCCATGACATCGGCCAGCTTATCGGACTCATCGTTTATTTTACCCACCCCGGCGCCGTTGAAGGTAACAACCTGCTGTGCTGCATCGGGGTATAGCAGATTGAAGGCAGTGGCCAGATGCCCTCCCAGGCTGTAACCCGTAACGGACAGTGGTCCGTCAATCAGGCCGCGCTCGCCCAACGAGGCGTACCAGTCCTGCATATCGTCGATCTGGCCGAAGGCCCAACCAAACGTCTTGATCTCCAGGTCATTGGTGGCCTGGTTGTCGCGGGCGGCATCGTCGATAAATTCGGTGCTGCGAAAGCTCATGACATATTCGTTGGTGCTTTCCTTTTTGAACAAGGTGCCGGAGAAGCCAGTCGAGGTATTGGACAGATGTTCAACAACCGTCCAATCGCTGGTCAGACCGGAGAGTGCGACTTGAGTTTTAGTGAAGGTGCTGGCGTGGTGATTGCCGGTGGTGAGGTTTTCCAGAGTTAGAGTACCGGAGGTGTTCTGTCCTGACTCCTGACTCGGGTCGATAGTCGTATCGAAGCCATAAAGGGCTTCAGCGGCCATCTGCAGGTTGGCGTACTTGAGATAGTCGGCGATGCTCAGTGTATTCATCTTATTGTTCCTTCCGTGGAATTAGGACCTGGTCTACAAATTTTCGAGTAGCAGAACCAGAACCTACAGCATGACCTGGGCATTTGTAGGCCGTGAGCCAGGGGTTTGGATTGGCGCGACTGGCAGGGGTGCTCCAGGCATAACGCAACATTTCGCCCAGCGCCTCGCCGGTGTTAAGGTCAATGACCTTAACCGTACTGCTGGCGACTCCCAGAACGCGATCTTCGGGAATTACATGATCCTCAAAAATCACGCCATAGCGTGGAGTAGCATCGGGGGCCGGGGCCTTGTCGAGCGTCCAGCGATAGATATTCAGGTCGTAATTCGGGTCGCGCGCCAAAGCCATCTGCACACCCTTGGCCGTAATATCCTTGCGACCCACCAGCTTTTCTGATCCGGTATAGCGATAGTGCTGCCCATCTTTTTCGTCAATAACATCGACATAGCGATAACCAGGATGCTCCATAAGCCCAAGACGACGGTCGGTTGCGATATAACCACGTCGCTCTTTGGTTATTTCGTTTGGTATACCTTTTGACCCTGTGGCGTACTCATAGCCAAGAAAGGTTGTAATGTATTCATCGGTTCGTGCTTCCAGCGCAAACGCCGCCCCCGGCCACATTGGATCGGCCCATTGACGCTGACTCGTCTCTGGGCGCACCTTCAACAGCACGATGCCTTCCACATCCGGCACGGTCTTGTAAATTTTCTCTCCGGCCACCGTTCTGCACTTTTCTTCCCAGAGCGCCTTTCCGGCCTGGGCGCGTTCCAGTGGCGTCATAGTGTCGATTGAAGCTGCCTGGGCGTTGGCGCTGCTGACTGCCAGAAGCAGCGTGGCAAGCAAATTGTACGTCGTGGTCTTCATGCCATAAGCCTCCCAAGCCCATCGTAGATTTCGCCGACACCGGCCCTGTTAGAGGTGACTACGAGCGAGCGAAGGATTAGGAAAAGCCCATAAATGTCTGAAGAACTATCCAGTGCACTTGAGGCTTCCCGCTTCATAATCCTGTCATCAACATATCCGAGTTTCATACCAACTCCCCTCGCGCATCAATACTCACGGCTCTTATATATTCGCCAATAGCCATATCCAGTTCGTAACGCTGCACGCTGTTATAGGCGGCATGCCTTAACGGCTCAAACCGCTCAGGCTTAGCCAATAAACTCACTACCCGTTCGGCGATTTGTTCGGCGTCGAAAAAATCGACCAGAAACCCATTCTCCCCATCGCGGATCACCTCACGCACCGGCGCCGTATCCGAGCCGATGATCAAGCAACCGCTGGCCATGGCTTCCAGCAGCGACCAGGACAAGACGAAGGGGTAGGTCAGGTAGACATGGGCGGCCGAGACCTGCAGCACCTGCTTGTAGGTGGCATATGGCACCTTGCCGAGAAAATGCACACGGTTGAGATCGACCGGGTTTTCCGCCAGCAGTTTGGTTCGCCAGTTGGCTGCGTCCTTGGGTGGACTGCCATAGCTAACCTCGTCGCCGCCGACCACCACCACCTGGCAAGTCGGGTGCTGTTTGAGCATGAGCGGCAGTGCGCGCATAAAGCTGTGAAAGCCGCGGTACGGCTCGAGGTTGCGCGCCACGTAGGTGACGATGGGCTCGCCGGCCTTGAGCAGCCTGCCATTGGGCAGCCGCAGGGTCGCCATGGGGTCGGGGACCAGGTGGGCGGTGTCGATGCCTTCGTGGATGACCCGGATCTTGTCTCGATAGGCCGCCGGATGCAGGCTGTGCTGCCAGTGGGTCGGGGTGATGCCCAGGTCGCAGTTTTCCAGATTCAGCAGGTGCAGGGCATTGCGGCTGCGAATACGCGCCGCGCCGTTGATGTCCAGGGGAAACTCGGGGTCGAAGTGCGCATCCGCCCCCTGGGCATGGTAGTAGTACTCGCAGAAGTGGATCAGACGGGCGTTGGGAAAGGCGTCCTTGGCATAGAGGGTCTCGCCCCAGCCGGGGTGGGCGACTATGACATCCGGTCGGTAACCCTTGGCTTTCAGGTCCAGCAGCAGGCGCAGCACCTGTTGGCCATGCAGCACCGCGTCCTCGAACGGGCGCGCATAGGGGTGGGTCTGCGGGCTGGCAGTGCGATGGGGTGTGTAGCGCAGCAAGCGCACGCCCGGCAGTCCCGGTGCGCTGTCCCGACCGATCGCCAGCACCTCGACGTCCGGCTGCCGGGCCAGTTGCGCCGCCACATGGCGGAACTGGCCGGGGAAGTTCTGGTGGATAAACAGCACCTTCATACCGCTATTCCTTGCGAGGGTGTTCATTGGCTTGCCGGGTGATGCATGGGTATCGTTTAACCCACAGCATGGGTATCGCTGCGCTCAACCCATCCTACGGTTCTCCCATCCTACAGCTCTTGCATTAACCGTTAGATACGCGGGTTTCACCCGCCCTACCAGAGCCTGGCTCTAGCGTTCCTTGAGGCTCTCATCCTGATACTCCTTAAGCGGGCTCAGGAAGTAGTCGATCACCTTGCGTTTATCGGTCTTCACTTCCGCGCGCACGGCCATGCCGGGTGAGAGGTCGATGCGGTTGGCGCCGACCTGGATGCTGCTGTCGGTGAGCAGGATGCGCGTGCTGTAGACCAGGCCGAGTTTCTCGTCCTCGATGGCGTCGTTGGAGATGCTCTGCACCACACCGTGGACCACACCGTACTTGGTGAAGCTGAAGGTCTCGACCTTGATCTCCACCTCCTGGCCCGCCCGCACGAAGCCGATGTCCTTGTTCTCCAGCATGGCTTCCACTTCCACCGGCTGGTCGCTGGGCACTATGACCATCAAGGGCTGGGCCTCGGTGACCACTCCGCCCTGGGTATGAATCGCCAGCTGCTGCACGGTGCCGGCCACCGGGGCGGTCAGGCGGGTCAGGCGGTCGCGCTGCTCGGCTTTTTTCAGCTCCTGCTCCAGGGCGGCGGCGCGCTGGCCGGCCTCGTTCTGCAGGTCGAGCATGGCCCGTCGGGTCTGGGCCAAAATCCCGGCCTGCTGGCTCTGGGCGGCCTGGGTCGCGGCCTGCAGTTCACGCACCCGCACCTGCTGGATCGCCAGCTCACGCTCCTGATCCAGGCGCTGCTGTTCCTTTTCCAGGTAGGCGTGCTTGGCGACGAACTGCTTGGCCAGCAGGCGCCGGTAGTCGGCGGCCAGCTCGCGGCTGATCGGCAGGCTCAGCTGCAGGGCGGCGACCGTGGTCTGGGCCGCCTGCAGTTCGGCGCGGCGCTGGGCGATCAGCGCAGCGCCCTGGTCCAGGGCGCTGCGCAGTTCCAGGTACTGGCCCTGCAGCCAGCCCTGGGCGTTGCGTTGTTGTGCGGCGCTGGCCTGGGGGATCTTATCCGCCAGGCTGGCCGGCGCGCGATCCTGGGCGATGGCCTCGAGCAGGGCCCCGGCGCGGGCGCGGTCGACCTGGGCGGCAAGCAGGTCGCTGTGCAGGCGTTCAACCTCGGCGCCGGTGATCTGCCCGTCCAGTTCCACCAGCAGGTCGCCGGCCTTGACCCGCTGGCCGTCCTGCACGTGGATGGCCTTGACCACCGCCACCTCGTTGGGCTGGATCACCTTGCTCTTGCCGTTGGGCACGATTTTGCCACTGGCGGTGGCGACCACGTCTATTTCGCCGACGCAGGCCCAGAGCAGCGCCAGGGCGGCGAAGGCCAGCAGCAGCCACTGGATCACCCGCGGCGCCGGGTGCACCGGCGTTTCCTGCAGGGCCAGGGCCGCCGGCAGAAATTGCAGTTCGTGGCGCAGGCGCGGCGGCGCGTCCAGGGTTTTTCTGCGCTGCCAGGCGTGGCGCCAGGTCTGGCGGTAGCGGTTAAGCAGGTCGCGTTTGGCACTCATGCGGCACCGCCTTGCTGCAGGCGGTGCAGGCGCGCGTAATGCCCGGCCTGGTGGCTAAGCAGTTCGGCGTGGTTGCCCTGCTCCACCACCTGGCCGCGGTCCATGACGATGATGCGGTTGGCGTCGCGCACCGCGCTCAGGCGGTGGGCGATGATGATCACGGTGCGGCCTTTGCAAATGGTCTGCATGTTCTGCTGCACGACGCGCTCGGACTCGTAGTCCAGGGCGCTGGTGGCCTCGTCGAAAATCAAAATCCGCGGGTTGCCGATCAGCGCCCGGGCAATGGCGATGCGCTGGCGCTGGCCGCCGGACAGCGAGGCGCCGTGTTCGCCGACCACGGTGTCGTAACCTTCGGGCAACTCGAGGATAAATTCGTGGGCGCCGGCCATCTTGGCCGCCTGGATCACCGCCTCGATCGGCGCGCCGGGGTCGGTCAGGGCGATGTTGGCGCGGATGCTGCGAGCAAAGAGCATGTTGTCCTGCAGCACGACGCCGATCTGCCGGCGCAGGGAGGCCACGTCGGCCAGGGCCAGGTCCATGCCGTCGACCAGCACCCGGCCGCGCTCGGGGGTGTAGAGGCGCTGCAGCAGGCGGGTCAGGGTGCTCTTGCCCGAACCGGAGCGCCCGACTATGCCGATCACCTCGCCGGCCTGGATGCTCAGGCTGATGCCGCGCAGCACCTCGGAACCGTCCGGGCGGTAGCGGAACTGCACCTGGTCGAACTCGATCGCGCCCTTGAGCGGCGGCAGCGCGCTGCGGGTGGCCTGGGCCAGCTCGGTGCGGCTGTTGAGGATGTCGCCCAGGCGCTGCACAGAAACACCGGTCTGCTGGAAGCTGGTCCACAGCTGGGCCAGGCGCATGATCGGCTGCGACACCCGCCCGGCCAGCATATTGAAAGCGATCAGTTGGCCGACCGACAGCTCGCCGTCGATCACCAGGCGCGCGCCCAGCCAGAGGGTGCTGACCGTGACCAGCTTGCCGATCAGGCCGACGCTCTCGTTGGCGAGGGCCGAGAGGTTCTGGGTCTTGAAACTGGCGGCCACGTAGCCGGCCAGCTGGTTGTCCCACTGGCGGGTGATCTGCGGCTCCACCGCCATGGATTTGAGGGTGTCGATGCCGTTGATGGTCTCCACCAGAAAGGCCTGGTTCTCCGCGCCGCGACTGAAACTCTCGTTCAGCCGCGCGCGCAGCAGCGGGGTGACCAAGAGCGAGACCCCGAAATACAGCGGCAGGGACAGCACCACCACCAGGGTCAGCCAGCCGCTGTAGACGCACATCACGGCGATAAAGACCACCGAGAACAAGACGTCGAGCACCAGGGTAATGGCGTTGCCGGTGAGAAAACTGCGGATGTTTTCCAGCTCGCGCACCCGCGCCACCGAATCGCCGACCCGTCGGGCCTGGAAATAGGCCAGCGGCAGGGTCACCAGGTGGCGAAACAGCCGCGCGCCCAGCTCGACGTCGATGCGACTGGCCGTGTGGGCGAACACATAGGTGCGCAGGCCCGAGAGCGCGCTCTCAAAGAGCATGATGCCGAGCAGGCCGACGGCGATCACATCCAGGGTCGACAGGCCGCGATGCACCAACACCTTGTCCATCACCACCTGGAAGAACAGCGGCGTCAGCAGGGCAAAGATCTGCAGCACGAAGGACACCAGCAGCACCTCGCCCAACAGCTTGCGGTGCTTGACGATGGCCGGGATAAACCAGGTGAAGTCGAACTTGGCCAAGTCGCCGGCCACCGAGGCCTCGGAGCGCAGCAGGATCAACTGGCCGTTCCAGCGCGCGGCCAGGGCCTCGAAACTCAGGACTTCCGGGCGCTGGCTCAGGGGGTCGTGGATCAGCGCCTGGCCCTCGTCCAGGCGGGCGATGATAAAGAAGCGCCCGTCCTGGTCGGCGGCGATGGCCGGCAGCGGCGTGCGTTCCAAGCGCGCGACCGTGGCGCGCACGCACTGAGCCTTCAAGCCCAGTTGCTTGGCGGCCAGCAGCAGTTCGGGGGTGGCGAAGGCGCGGCCGTCCTCGGCGAAGCTGTGGGTCAGTTGTTCGGCGGACGCGGCGACGTTGTGAAAGCGCGCCAGCATCACCAGGCAGGCCAGGCCGCTGTCGAGCGCCGCGCTGTCGGGCGCCGCGCCATCGGGCGCCGACGCGTCCTCGACCTTGTCGAGACGGGGCTGATCGGTCATGGGCATCCTTGCACGTCCACTTCCCCGCTCGGCACACGCTACAAAAGCGGCGCTGAGGGGAGCACACCAATCAGGCAGGGCGAAACGGACGGACTGCGAGCTGTCCCTGGCCTGGCCCGGCGCCACGCACTGGGGCCGGCATCATAATGCCAGCATAGTGCCCTGGCAAAGTCTGAATATGGGAAAACGGGGTTCGCTCACCTTTATCGGCGGCTCCCGGCTGATCGCCCAAACGTAGTCCCAAGATTCGCGGGTTCTACCCGTCCCAGGGTGTCTTGGCCACGGCCCGCATCCATATTGGACGCTCTCTGGTGTACTGCCTTCGGCGAGTACAGCCTACCTGGACAGCCCGCTTTCGTAGGCCAGATAAGCCTTGGCGCAATCCGGGGCAGCGGGTTTCGCCGAAGCGCTGCGGTGCGCTGAGCGTAGCGACGCCCGGCGCACCCTACGGAATCCCGTGTACCCTGACCTACAGGCGGGGCCGCAACCGGGCAACATTTCGCGGGTTACACCTAGGCGGCCCCACCCTCCCTACCAGAGCAGGCACGTCCGCTTTTCGTAGCCCTGATAAGCCTTGGCGCAATCCGGGGCTGCGGGTTTCGACGAAGCGCTGCGGTGCGCACAGCGCACCCTACGGAACTACGAGAGCGCCTCGGCGAGGTTCGTGGACGGCGCTTCGGCTTCATCCCTGACCAGGCTGTCCAGCCGGCGCATCGGCCTGTAGAACAGAGTGCCCAGGCACAGCGCGCCGAGGATCGCACCGCTGACCACGAACAGCAGCCCCACGCCACGGCCCTTGCCGACGCCCAGCCAGGCGCCGATCGACTCGGCGTAGCGTCCACCGGGCTCGAGCGCGGGCTGGAACCAGTGATCGACGACCAGGCCACCAGCGAAGATCGCCAGGCTGCTCGCCGCGATGGTCAGCATGCTGATCAGCGCGAACACGCTGGCCCGGGAGCCTTTGGGAATCTTGCGCATCCAGAGCGCGTTCACCCCGCCATCGGCGACACTGGCCGTCGTGATCAGGATAAAGGCCAGCGCGCAGTAGGCCGTAGTCGCCGACACCAGGCCGAGGGCGATCACCCCCAGGGCCAACAACAGATCGGCGCAGACCGCCATCAGCATCAACCTGCGCGGGTTGCCCATCACCATCAGCAAGCCCGCGCCGGACAGCCCGCCCAGCGCCGCCCAGGTATAGGCCAGGCCGAGCGTCTGGCTGCTATGGGTGGACAGCAGCAACGGGGTCATCATCAGGGTCGCCATCGACAGCAGCGCGTTGCGCAGCATCGCGTAGACCAGCAGCCCGAACATCAAGCGCTCGGCCTTGAAGAAACCCAGCGCGTTGCCGATGTTGCGCAACGCGCCGGCAAGCACCGATTCCGCGGCGCTGCCACTGTGGCTGGCCGCCAGTTTCACCTGGGAAAAGGCCTTGATCACCAGCAGCGTGCCGGAGCAGAAGGTCAGCAGATCGATCGCCAGCACCGTCACCAGCCCGGCCTTGGCCATGATCACCCCGGCCAGCAGCGGAGCGACCAGCGCCGAGGCGCTCTTGCTGGCACCGATCAAGCCCGAGGCGCGGGTGAACTTGTCGGCCGCGAGGAGCGAATTGACCGCGGCCTGGTAGGCGGGCTTGCGAAACGCACTGACGATGGAGGCCAGGCAATTGAAGATATAGAGGTGCAGGGTCTCCAGGCGGTCGAACCACAACAGGCCCATCACCCCGAACAGCAGGATGGCCAGTAGCGCATCGCTGAAGACGATGATGGTCTTGTGGCTGATACGGTCGGCCAGGCCACCGGCCAGTGGCAGGAACAGCACCGCCGGCAGGGTCGCCGCCAGCACCACGCCGGCGAAGGACAGGGCCGAGCCGGTTTGCGAGTAGACCCAGATGCCCAGGGCGAACTCCATCAGCGCGGTGCCTATGACCGCCAGGGACTCGCCCATCCAGAGCAGGTAGAAGCTGCGCCCCAAGGCGAAATGACGCCGCATCATGGGCG
>DATDTH010000239.1:0-2142 GCA_035290985.1 Pseudomonas sp.
GCGTCGGCCCCGGCGACCCGGAGCTGATCACCCTCAAGGCCCTGCGCCTGCTGCAGGCGGCGCCGGTGGTAGGCTATTTCGTGGCCAAGGCCAAGGCCAGCAAGGGCCAGGGCGGCAACGCCTTCGGCATCATCCAGGCGCACCTGAGGGATACGCAGCAGCGCCTGCCGATGGTCTATCCGGTGACCACGGAAAAACTGGCGCCGCCGCTGAGCTACGAAGACATCATCAGCGACTTCTACGACAGCGCCGCCGAACAGGTGGCCGCCCACCTGGAGGCCGGCCGCGACGTGGCGGTGATCTGCGAGGGCGACCCCTTCTTCTACGGCTCCTACATGTACCTGCACGACCGCCTGGCCGAGCGCTATCAGGCGGAAGTGGTGCCCGGCGTCTGCTCCATGCTGGGCGGCGCGGCGGTGCTGGGCGTGCCCCTGGTCTACCGCAACCAGAGCCTCTCGGTGCTGTCCGGCGTGCTACCGGAGGACGAGCTGAAGAGCCGCCTGGCGGTCGCCGACGCGGCGGTGGTGATGAAGCTGGGCCGCAACTTCGACAAGGTCCGCCGGGTGCTCGACGAACTGGGCCTGGCCGGCCGCGCGCTTTATGTCGAGCGGGCGACCATGGACAACCAGCGCATCGTGCCCCTGGACCAGGTCGAGCCCATGGCCTCGCCCTATTTTTCTCTAATCATCCTGCCGGGGGAAAAGTGGCGCGGGTGAATGCGTCTCGCTCTTGGTGCTCCTGCACATTCGATCCACGAGTCACCGCCTTGTTTTGTAGGGGCGAATTCATTCGCCAGACGGGCCTCAGGCCAATGAATTGGCCCCTACAATCGCCGAGCCGGCTCAATCTCACCCCCTCTGCAAATGACAGGAACCCCTTAGATGCCTGACCTCCTTGTTCCTCCGGCGATCCTGATACTCGGGGCCTCGGCGCTGACCACCGCCCGCCAGGTGCAGGCGCTGTACCCGGGCGCCCAGGTGCACGGCCGGCAGGGCCGGGTCGAGGCGGCCGATGTCCTCTACAGCGAGTTCGGCGCCCACCTGCGCCAGCTCTATCAGCGCGGGGTGCCGATCATCGGCCTGTGCGCCGCCGGCATCCTGATCCGCAGCCTGGCGCCGCTGCTGGCGGCCAGCGAAACGGAGGACAAACGCGTCGAGCCGCCGGTGCTGGCCCTGGCCGAAGACGGCAGCGCGGTGGTGCCGCTGCTCGGCGGCCTGGGTGGGGTGAACGTCATGGCCCAGACCATCGCCGCGGCCCTGCAAGTGGCCCCGGCCATCACCACCAGCGGCGAGCTGCGCTTCGGCACCTGCGTGCTCAATCCACCGGCCGGTTATGTGCTGGCCGACCTGGAGCAGGGCAAGGGCTTCGTCGCCGACCTGCTGGCGGGCGCCGGGGTGCGCATCGAGGGCGCGGCGCCCTGGCTCGAACAGGCCCGCCTGCCCCTGGAGGCCGAGGCCCAACGGACCATCCATGTGACCCACCAGGACCGGGAGAACCGGCTCGACGAACTGCTGATCCATCCGCGCAGCGTGCTGGCGGTGGTCGATGCCAGCCTGGCCGATATCCCGGCTGCCGTGGGCCAGGCCCTGGCGCGGGCCCGGATCAGCCCTCTGTCCCTGGCCGGCCTGCTGGCCGATGCCCGGCAGATGGCCGAACCGGGTCTGCAGCAGGCGGCGCAGGCACTCGATGTGCCGCTGCGCTTTATCACCACCGCCGGCGAGGCCGACCTCGAGGCCCTGGCCCGCGCCGCCCTGCCCGAGGCCAGCCTGCAAGGTGCCGGTACGGGTGTGCTGCTGGCCGTCACGACCCAGCCCGTGACGATGGAAGGCATCGGCCGGCCCCGTGGCCGCCTCACGGTGATCGGCCTGGGCCCGGGCGCCGTGGAGTTCCGCGTGCCGGCGGCCAGCGCCGCCCTGGAACAGGCCGAGGACATCCTGGGTTACGAGACCTATGTGACCATGGCCGGGCCCTTCCGGCCCGGGCAGCGGCTGCATTGCAGCGACAACCGTGAAGAGCTGCAGCGCGCCCAGCACGCCTTCGAGTTGGCCGCCAGCGGCCGCCGGGTGGTGGTGGTGTCGTCCGGCGACCCGGGCGTCTTCGCCATGGCCGCCGCGGTGCTGGAAGCCCTGGAGGCCTCGGACG
>DATDTH010000240.1:0-3367 GCA_035290985.1 Pseudomonas sp.
TGACCCGCCACTGCCGGTCGAAGGCGCCGAGGTCGAGGGATTCGGCCAGTTCGGCGATCCCGGCATTGGGCACCAGGTAATCCACCGGCCCCAGTTCGGCCGCGCGCCGGGCCAGGGCGGCCAGGTCGTCGCTCGCCGTCACGTCGCCAGCCTGCCAGACCAGTCGTGGCGCGTGGAGCGCCAACAGGGGCTGCAAGCCGCCGATCGAGCGCGACATGGCCAGCACCCGGGCGCCGCGCTGCAACAGCGCGGCCACCAGCGCCAGCCCTATGCCGGAGCTGGCTCCGGTGACCACAGCCAGACGATCCTGAAATTCGCTTTTCATCATTGTCTCCGATGCCCGGCACTTGCCGGGATGACCCCGCTCGTCCGGGGTCCTTTTCCGGACATCGGCGCGCTAGGATTGAAGAAGGAACGGCGTCGCCTTGTGCAAGTGCCGTTAGATGACTCTTTTACAGGGTCGGGGCAGCGATTCGACTTGACCGCAATCAGGTTTTGCCAAGAGCGCGCCGCCTGGCCGCCGCCCCCCCAGGATCAGCAGCCGCGGGCCAACGCCCGGTAGCGGTCGTAGCGGTAGGTGGGCCCATCCACGCAGGCGTAGCTGGCCCCCAGGTAGCAGTGCCCGCACAGGCCGACCGCACACTGCATGCGCCGCTCCACGGACAGCCAGATCTTCTCCGCGGCCAGGCCATGCCCCAGGCAGGCTTCGGCGGTGGCCCGCATCAGGCCCTCGGGCCCACAGACGAACAGCGCATCCGGCGGCTGATCGGCGAAGAGTTCGTCCAGGTGGACGAGGACGGTCCCCTGGCGCTGTCCCTGCGCCGCCTGGTCGAAGGTCTCGATGAACGGCATCGTCCGCTGCCAGCGAGCACGCTCACGCCGCAGTATCTGGGCGGCGCCATGGCGGGCACCGTAGAGCACGCTCAGGTGCAACGGCAGCGCGTGCCGGGCGGCCTCGTCTATCACGCTGGCCAGGGGCGCCAGGCCACAGCCTCCGGCCACGAGCAGCACCCGGCGGACACCGAGCAACAGCGGCCAGCCCTGGCCGAAGGGCCCGCGATAGCCCAACACCGCCCCCGGTTGCAAGGCGAACAGCGCGGCCGTCAGGGCGCCCACGCGGCGGATCGAGGCCTCGAAATAGCCCGTGCCGTCCGGCAACCTGACATAGGTAAAGGGCGCCTCGCCGCAACCCGGCACCGTGAGCATGAAAAACTGCCCGGGCACGGCGGCCAGGTCCTCGGCCCGGGGCTGCTCGATGCGCAAATGGTAGTGGCGCGTCTCTTCGCCGTCCTCCTGGCAGTCGATCAGTTGCAGTCGTCGCGGCGTCAGGTCGTTCATGGCCGTCCCACTCGCTGCATGACCCCATGCACCCCGATCCCCCCGGGGCAGACCCGGTCGCAACGGCCACAGCCCACGCAGCCGTAGCGGCCGGCATCCGCCTTGAAGGCGTCCGCGAACTTGTGGAACCAGAAGCGCTGGACCCGCTGGCCGGGGGTCGCGCTGGGGTTATGCCCGCTCGCCTCCTTCTGGAAGCCCTGATAGAGGCAGGAGTCCCAGACACGCTCGCGCTGCTGGCCCTCATCGCCCGTGGGCTGGTCGAGGGGCGCAAAACAGGAACAGGTCGGGCACACCGAGGTGCAGCCCGAACAGCCCAGGCAACGCAAGCCGAGGCTCTCCCAGGTCGTCGCGTCTATGGTCCCGGCATTGAGCGCCGCGACGCCTGTGTCTATCTCGCTCTGCGCGCCCTGCTCCTGGGCCACGCGGCCGAGAAAATCGCGGTTCTCCCAGCCATTGGCGAAGATGACCTGCAGCAGGCCGTTAAGCAGCGCGATATTGCTGCCCAGGCGCAATTGCAGGTGGATATCGGCCAAGCGCGCCAGGCGGGTCTTGCGCGGGTCGATGACGATCAGCCGGGCGCCCCGCGCCTGGGCCCGCAACATGCGGGCGCCGATCATCGCGTGGTTCTCGGTGACATCGGCCCCGATGACCAGGATCAGGTCGGCGCGGTCGATGTCCTCGATGCTGTTGGTCATGGCCCCGGAGCCCAGCGTCAGGGACAGGCCGGCCACCGATGGGCTGTGGCAGATGCGCGCGCAGTGATCGACATTGTGGGTCTTGAGCACGGCGCGGGCGAACTTCTGCGCCGCGTAATTATCTTCGTTGGTCGCCCGGGCACAGCTGATCAGCCCCACCCCCTGCGGGCCGAGCCTGTCCAGTGCCCCGCGGAACTCAGCGACGACCCGCTCCAGCGCCTCGTCCCAGCTGGCAGGGCGAAACCGTCCCCGCTCCTTGATCAGCGGCTGGGTCAGGCGGTTGACCGGGTCGATGGCGAAACTGGTCGACCAGCCCTTGGCGCACAACTGCCCCTGGCTGACCGGGTGCAGTGACTGGGGTTCGACCCCGATCACCCGCTCGCCCTCCACCCGCAGGCCGATGCCGCAGCCGACCCCACAAAATGTGCAGATACTCGGTACGACACGCATCACCCGTCCCTCGATTCAGCCTGCAGAAATAGCAGGCTAGGCGCCCGACCGGGCCCGGGGCTTGATCAGGATCAAGCAATCGACAGGCCTGGCCGTTCGGCTGCGCCATTTGCACAGATCCCGTGCACTTGATCCGGATCAACGGCAGGCGCGCGCACAAGGGTTACAAGAGCATGCTGACAGGCGATCCAATGGAGCCCGGTCTTATGGAGAAGAAACAACAATGGAGCCTCTGGTATTTCATCGTGGCCTTCAGCGTCCTGCTGCTGGTGCAGAACTGGTGGTCGGCGCGCAATGCCGTGGAGCCGATTCCCTACAGCGAATTCCTGCGCCTGCTGGAGCAGGACAAGCTCGGCGAACTGCAGGTCGATGAGCAGCGCATCAGCGGCACGCTCAAGGAGCCGATCCACGGTCGCAGCCAGTTCATCACCAACAGGGTCGATCCGGCCCTGGCCCGGGAACTGGCCCAGTCCGGTGCGCGTTTCACCGGCATCCGCGAGAATACCTTCGTCAGCAACCTACTGGGCTGGCTGCTGCCCTTCATCTTCATTTTCGCCCTGTGGAGTTTTCTGCTGCACCGCGTGGCCCAGAAACAGGGCCTCGGCGGCCTGGTGAATATCGGCAAGTCCAAGGCCAAGGTGTTCGTCCAGCGCGACACGGGGGTGACCTTCGCCGACGTGGCCGGCATAGACGAAGCCAAGGCGGAGCTCGAGGAAGTGGTGTCCTTTCTCAAGGATCAGCCGAAATACAGCCGGCTCGGCGCGCGCATCCCCAAGGGCATCCTGCTGGTGGGCCCGCCCGGCACGGGCAAGACCCTGGTGGCCAAGGCGGTGGCCGGCGAGGCCGGGGTGCCCTTCTTCTCCATCTCCGGGTCCGAGTTCGTC
>DATDTH010000241.1:0-2740 GCA_035290985.1 Pseudomonas sp.
ACAGCCGTGACGGCAGCGTCAGCGACAACCTGATCTATGGCGGCGAGATCGAGCTGGACGGCCGCCCCTGCCTGGTCCTCACGGTCCGCGACGTGACCCGCTTACGGGCCCAGGAGCGGGCACTCAACGAGAGCCAGGAACGCCTGAACCTGGCCCTGGAATCGGCCGATCTCGGCACCTGGGACTGGGACATCCCCAACGACAAGCTCTATGGCTCAGCCCGCGCCAGCGCCCTGCACGGCTTGGGAGACGTGCAGTACCAGGGCCCGTTCAAGGCGTTCTTCGCCCATGTGCCGCACAAGGACCGCAAGGCCCTGCGCCAGACCTACGACGACCTGATCCTCGGCAAGCGCAAGGACTTCCAGGTCACCTACCGCTCGCACCTGGGCAACAATCAGGTCCGCTATCTGGAAAGCACCGCCAAGCTCTACAGCGACGAGCAGGGTGTCCCGCTGCGCATGGCCGGCACCCTGATGGACATCAGCGAGCGGATGCAGCGAGAACAGCGCCTGGCCGCCTCCGAGGAAAAATTCGTCACCCTGTTCCAGGCCAGCCCCGAGCCGATCTGCGTCTCGCGCATCCGCGACGGCGTGTTCATCGAGATCAACCCCAGCTTCAGCCAGACCTTCGGCTGGCTGCCCAGCGAGATAGTCGGGATCAGCGCGCCCGATATCCGCTTCTGGGTCGACAACGCCCAGCGCCAGGCGCTCTATAAGCAGCTCAGCCAGACCCAGCGGCTGGACAGCGTCGAGGCGCGCTTCAACACCAAGGACGGCCGCCAACTGACCTGCGTGGTCTCCAGCCGCTTTATCCGGGTCGAGCGGCAACTGTGCATCACCACCACCTTTCGCGACGTGACCGAACGCAAACAAGCCGAAGCCGCGCTCAAGGCCAGCCAGGAGAAGTTCTCCAAGGCCTTCTATTCCAGCCCGGACGCCATCGTCATCACCGAACGTGCCACCGGTCGCTACATCGAGGTCAATGAAGGCTTCTGCCGCCTGACCGGTTTCACCGCCGAGGAGGTGACCGGCAAGACCGCCATCGAACTGAGTATCTGGGTCGACCCCGCGCAGCGCCAGGTCATGATCGAGCGCCTGAACCGCGACGGCCGGATCAAAAGCATGGAAATGCTTGCCCGCAGCCGGCACGGCACGCCGATCCAGTCGGAGGTTTCGGCCGAGCCGATCGAACTCGACGGCCTGGCCTGCCTGCTGATCACCGCCCGCGACATAGGTGCGCTCAAGGAGGCCCAGGCCCAGGTGCAGCACCTGGCCTATCACGACTCCCTGACCAACCTGCCCAATCGCGCCCTGCTGATGGACCGCCTGACCCAGCAGATCGCCCTGCTCAAACGCCATGACCTGCGCGGCGCCCTGCTGTTCCTCGACCTCGACCATTTCAAGCACATCAACGACTCCCTCGGCCATCCGGTCGGCGACGCCGTGCTGAAGATGGTCACCGCCCGCCTGGAGGCCAGCGTGCGCCTGGAGGACACAGTGGCACGCCTGGGCGGCGACGAGTTCGTGGTGCTGCTCTCCGGCCTGGAAGGCAAGCGCTCCCAGGTCACCCGCCAGGTGCGCCAGGTCGCGGAAAAGCTGCGCATGCTGCTGGCCGAGCCGATGTTCCTCGACGGCCATCGCCTGCAGGTCACCCCGAGTATCGGCATCGCCCTGATTCCCGACCATGGCGATACCCCGGCCGACCTGCTGAAACGCGCCGATATCGCCCTGTACCGGGCCAAGGATTCGGGGCGCAACGCCATCCAGCTGTTTCGCACCACCATGCAGCACGCCGCCAGCGAGCGCCTGCGCCTGGAAAACGACCTGCGCCTGGCCCTGGCCCGCGGCGAGTTCGAGCTGCACTTCCAGCCCCAGGTGGATGCCCGCAACGGCCAGGTGATAGGCGCCGAGGCCCTGCTGCGCTGGCACCACCCGACCCTGGGCCCGCAATCGCCGGCCCTGTTCATCCAGGTGCTGGAGGAAAGCGGGCTGATCCTCGAAGTCGGTGGCTGGGTACTGGCCGAGTCCTGTCACGCCTGCGCGCAATTGCTCGCCGACGATCTGGTCGAGCAGGAAAGATTCAGCCTCTGCGTCAATATCAGCCCGCACCAGTTCCGCCAGAATGACTTCGTCGAACGGGTGGAAACCAGCCTGCGCCACAGCAGCCTGCCAAACCCCATGCTCAAGCTGGAAATCACCGAAGGCATCGTCATCCAGAACATCGACGACACCATCGCCAAGATGCACCGCCTGAAACGCCTGGGCGTGAGTTTCGCCATGGACGACTTCGGCACTGGCTATTCGTCCCTGACCTACCTCAAGCGCCTGCCGGTGGACGTGCTGAAGATCGACCAGTCCTTCGTCCGCGACGCCACCAGCGATCCCAACGATGCCGAGATCATCCGCGCCATAGTCGCCATGGCCCGCAGCCTGGGCCTGGGCATAATCGCCGAAGGCGTCGAACAGCAGGATCAACTGGACTTCCTGCAGTTGCAGGGCTGCCACCTGTACCAGGGCTACCTGTTCAGCAAACCCCTGCCGCTGCCGGAATTCCGCGCCCTGCTGGCCCACAACCGGCAACGGCCGCTCAGGGTCTGAACCCCCATCCTACGAGCTGCATGCCAGGGGGAATTTCGTAGCCCGAATAAGCCTTGGCGCAATCCGGGGCAGCGAGATGCCGTCGGGTTAGCAAAACGTAACCCGACCTACGGGAATCACCTCGGCGGCGTCGTCGGGCGGGT
>DATDTH010000242.1:0-2642 GCA_035290985.1 Pseudomonas sp.
GGCGGGCCGGTGCGGTCAATACCCTGAAGAAACTGGACGACGGCGCCCTGCTGGGCGACAACACCGATGGCGCCGGCCTGGTGCGCGACCTGACGGTCAACGCCGGTTTCGCCCTGGGCGGCAAACGCATCCTGCTGCTGGGTGCCGGCGGCGCGGTGCGCGGGGTGCTGGAGCCCCTGCTCGCCGAGCGGCCGGCGGTGCTGGTGATCGCCAACCGCACCCTGGAAAAGGCCGAGCAACTGGCCCATGAGTTCGCCGACCTCGGCCCGCTGTTGGCCAGCGGTTTCGACTGGATAGACGAACCGGTCGACCTGATCATCAACGGCACCTCGGCCAGCCTGGCCGGCGAGGTGCCGCCCCTGGCCGCGAGCCTGATCCGCCCCGGGCATACCCTGTGCTACGACATGATGTACGCCAGGCAGCCCACCGCCTTCAACCGCTGGGCCGCGGCCCAGGGCGCCGAACGGACCCTGGATGGCCTGGGCATGCTGGCCGAACAGGCGGCCGAGGCGTTCTTCGTTTGGCGCGGCGTGCGGCCCGACACCGCCCCGGTGCTGGCCGAGCTGCGCCGGCTGTTGGCGGCGGACTAGAGCATTTTCGCCAAAAGTATGTGTCCCACCGTTTTGGCGGGTCATGCGCGGAGCTCTTGTAGGGCGGGTGAAACCCGCGCGATGCTGGGCTTGCTGAAGCGCAAGATGGGCAAAGGTAAGGTGAAACCGCTCTAGCGGGTTTTCCCGATGCGACCCGTGCTGTACTGCCTTCGATCCTGGCGTCCGGCGAGTGCTGTTGTAGGGTGCGCTCAGCGCACCGCGCGGACCCTCATTCTTCGAAAATCAACGGGCAGCGTTCGCCTTCCAGCTTCAGCAACTCGTCGCGCACCTGGGGCCGGGCGCGCCTGAGGATCAACTGGCGGCCCTGGGCGAGCAGGCGCCGGGCTTCCTGATGGAGCATCTCCACCCCGGCATAGTCGATGAAATTGACATGATGGGCGTCGATGATCACCCGTTGGCCCTGGCTGCGCTGCAACAGTTGCTGCAGGTAGTGGCAGGCGCCGAAGAAGATCGAACCCTCCACCCGCAGCAGTTCCTCCTCGCCCTCCTGCCACTGGCTGACCCGGGGTTGCGAGGTGCGCTTGAGGTAGAAGAACAGCGAGGCCAGCACCCCGGCGTAGATCGCCGTCTGCAGCTCCAGCAGCAGGGTCGCCAGCAGGGTCAGCAGCATCACCAGGAATTCCGAGCGGCTGACCCGGTGCAAGGCGCGCAGGGCCGGGATATCCACCAGCCCCCAGCAGATCAGCAGGATGCTGGCGGCCATGCTCGGCAGGGGGATATGGGCGATCAGGGCGGCGCCGAACAAGGCGAAGACCGCCACCAGCAGGGCCGAAAAGACTCCGGCCAGGGGCGAACGGGCCCCGGCCTGCAGGTTCAGCGCCGAGCGGGTGAAGGAGCCGGCCGAGAGCGAGCCGGAGAACCAGGCGCCGACCAGATTGGACAGGCCCTGGGCGCGCACCTCCTGGTTGGCGTCGAGCAATTGCTGGGACTTGCTCGCCAGGGCGCGGGCGATCGACAGGCTGGTGACCAGCCCGAGCATGCCGCAGGCCACCGCCGCCGGCAGCAGGCGTAGCAGGGTCTCCAGGTCGAAGTGCAGCGGGCTGAAGGGCGGCAGGCTGCCGGTAAAGGCCGTTACCAGGCGAACCTCGGCGAAGTACCGGGGCAGGGCCATGACCAGCAGGCTGCCGGCCACTATGCCCAGCAGCAGGGCCGGCCAGCGTGGCCACAGCCGGCGCACCAGCAGGGCGACACCCAGGGTGGCCAGGGCCACCAGCAGTGCGGGCCCCTGAAATTCCTGCAGGTGCAGGACCAGGTTCGACAGGGCGTTCAGGGCGGTGGCCTGGCTGGGCAGGTCGAGGCCGAGCAGGTTCGGCACCTGGCCGAGGGCGATGACGATGGCGGCGCCCAGGGTGAAGCCCAGCACCACCGAATGGGAGACGAAGTTGACCAGGGCGCCGAAGCGCAGCAGGCCCAGCAGCCACTGGAACAGGCCGGCGAGAAAGGTCAGCAGCAGGATTAGGGCCACATAGTCCTGGCTGCCCGGCTGGGCCAGGGGGCTGACGCTGGCGAACAACACGATGGAAATGGCCGCGGTGGGGCCGCAGATCAGGTGCCAGGACGAGCCCCAGAGGCAGGCGATCAGCACCGGCACTATGGCGGCGTAGAGGCCGTATTCGGCCGGCAGCCCGGCGATCAGGGCATAGGCGATGGATTGTGGCAGCGCCAGGATAGCCCCGCTCAGGCCTACCAGCAGGTCATTGCCGAGGCTTTGCCGGCTGGTGTTGGACAGCCAGGCGAGGAAGGGCAGCAGGGTCTGGCGAGTGGGTAGCGGCATGGCTGTCCAGGAGAGTAATTGATCGTGTCCACGCTCTGCGCGGACATGCAGCCGTGGACGCTCCGCGTCCGCCCTGCATGCTTCACGCGGCCAAGAATTGCGGGTTTCACCTGTCCCAGGCAAGCTCTGGATACCCGCCTTCGCGGGTATGACGAGTTTCGGCGGCCTACAGCTTGGCCTTGACCGCCGCCAGGGCATCGCCGCCGTCCAGGGTTTTCACGCCGCTGAGCCATTGCTCCAGCACCTGGGGATTGGCC
>DATDTH010000243.1:0-5023 GCA_035290985.1 Pseudomonas sp.
TTGTTGAATCGGTGCACTTCATCGACAAACAGAATGGTCCGTCGGCCATATTGCGCCGCTTGCTGCTTGGCAATTTCCACCGCCTGACGGATTTCCTTAACCCCGGAGAGCACCGCCGAAAGGGTCTCGAAGTGGGCTGCGGAGACTTCCGCCAGCAGCCGTGCCAGGGTGGTTTTGCCCACCCCAGGCGGGCCCCAGAAGATCATCGAATGCAGCGCGCCCTGCTCCAGGGCCTCGCGCAGGGGCTTGCCGCGGGCCAGCAGGTGTTCCTGACCGACGTACTCGTCCAGGCTGGCCGCGCGCAGGCGAGCGGCCAGGGGTTGAGCGACGGGGGTGTTGCGGAACAGGTCCATGCCAGAATCAAAACCTTTCATTTCGTGCAGTTATAGCCGAGGGGCAATCACCCGCCGCCATCAGGCGATTCGCGGGTTTCACCCGCCCTACAAGAGCCCAGCAGCGTAGGGCGGAGTCTCGCTCCCACGCGTTGGCAGGCCGATTAGCCAGCCTCAGGTCACTCCTGGATCACATCGGTGCCTTCGGGTATCTCGAAGGTGAACTGCTTGCTGTCCAGCGCTGCGTTCATCTTCACATTGAGGAACAGGATATTGGTGCGCTGGCCGATGCTGTCGATCAGTTGCATGTCGTTCAACACGCCATTGCGAAACGACAGGCGCAGGCTGTCGAACAGGCTGTCCTTGGCCTTCGGCTTGAGGATGAAGTCCACCACATCGCCGCCTTCCTTGTGGGTGATGGTGAAATTCTCGCTGATCTGCGACACATCGCCCGACAACAGCAGAGCCGGGGTATGGGTCAGGCGCTGGTCCAGGGTCTGGATGGTCACCTGCTCCAGGTCCGGGTCGTACAGCCAGACCTTCTCGCCGTTGGAAACCAGCAACTGCTGCTGGGGTTCATCGGTGTGCCAGCGGAACAGCCCGGGGCGCTTGAGCGCCAGCTCGCCGGAGGTTTCCTGCAACTGGGTGCCGCTGCCGTCCAGGGTCAGCTGGGAGAAGCGCGCGGTGATGGTCTGCGCCTGGTTCAACAAGGGCGCAAGCCGCTTCACAGAAGCGTCGTCGTCGGCCCGGGCGGCGAAACCGGTCAGACTCAGAACGGCCAACAAGAGCGCCGGTACCACGTGCATCAATCGCATGGAATTCCTTATAGACAGAGTCAATCGCGAGTCGGGCCCGGCGCGATCACGTCGCGCGAACCGTTGGTGTTCATGGAGGTCACCACGCCGGCCATTTCCATGGCTTCGACCATGCGCGCGGCGCGGTTGTAGCCGATCTTCAGCTTGCGCTGGACCGCGGAAATGGACGCGCGACGGCTTTCGGTGACGAAGCGCACGGCTTCGTCGTACAGCGGATCTTCCTCGCTGCCCTCGCCGCCTTCACCGCTGCCACCGTCGAAGCCGCTACCGGGCTCCTCGACGCCGGCCAGGATGTCTTCGATATAGTCCGGCGTGCCGCGCAGCTTCCAGGCTTCGACCACCCGGTGGACTTCTTCGTCCGAAACGAAGGCGCCGTGCACGCGGATCGGCAGGCCGGTGCCTGGCGGCAGGTAAAGCATGTCGCCATGGCCGAGCAACTGCTCGGCGCCGCCCTGGTCGAGAATGGTCCGTGAGTCGATCTTGCTCGAGACCTGGAAGGCCATGCGGGTCGGAATGTTGGCCTTGATCAGGCCGGTGATCACGTCCACCGAGGGCCGCTGGGTCGCCAGGATCAGGTGGATCCCCGCCGCCCGGGCCTTCTGGGCGATACGGGCGATCAGCTCTTCGACCTTCTTGCCGACTATCATCATCATGTCGGCGAATTCGTCGACCACCACCACTATGGTCGGCAGGCTGGTCAGCAGCGGCGCCTCGTCGTGGATGCTTTCACGCTTGTACAGCGGATCGGTCAGCGGCTCGCCGGCCTCCTCGGCGTCCTTGACCTTGCGGTTGAAGCCGGCCAGGTTGCGCACGCCCATCTTGGACATCAGCTTGTAGCGCCGCTCCATCTCGGCCACGCTCCAGCGCAGGGCGTTGGCCGCCTCCTTCATGTCGGTGACCACCGGGCACAGCAGGTGCGGAATGCCTTCGTAGATCGACAGTTCGAGCATCTTCGGGTCGATCATGATCAGGCGCGCCTCGGCGGGCGTGGACTTGAACAGGATCGACAGAATCATGGCGTTGACCCCCACCGACTTGCCGGAGCCGGTGGTACCGGCCACCAGCAGGTGCGGCATCTTCGCCAGGTCGGTGATCACCGGCCGGCCGCCGATGTCGTGACCCAGGGCCAGGGTCACCGGGGATTTGGCATCGTCGAATTCGGGCGAGGACAGCACCTCGGAAAAACGCACGATCTGCCGGTCTTCGTTGGGCACCTCGATGCCCACCGTGGTCTTGCCCGGAATGACCTCGACCACCCGCACGCTGATGATCGCCATCGAGCGCGCCAGGTCCTTGGCCAGCCCGGAGATGCGGCTGACCTTGACCCCGGCGGCCAGCTGGATCTCGAAGCGGGTGATCACCGGACCCGGGTGCACGGACTCGACCATGACCTCGACGCCGAACTCCTTGAGCTTGATCTCCAGCAGGCGCGACATGGCCTCCAGGGACTCGGGGGAGAATTTCTTTTGTTTCTTCTCGGCGACATCGAGAATGGAAATCGGCGGCAGGCTGCCTTCGATGGCGCTGTCGACGAACAGCGGCGCCTGTTTTTCCTTCTGCACGCGCTTGCTCGGTTCCTCGGACTTGGGCGGCAAGGGCGGCACTATCACCGGTGGCGTGCGCGTCTCGCGCTCGGTCATGTGCTTGGTCAGGGACTCTTCGCGCTCGATCAGGCGCTCCTTGACCTTGGCCTGCTCGCGGCGGTCGTGCACCACGGGCGCGGCGACTTCACTGACCCGCGCATCGACCTCGCGCAACTGCAAGACCATGCGCTTGCGCTCGACCCGGGCGTTCCACCAGCGATTGCCGGCGCTCTGCACCAGCTCGAAGAGATCCAGGGTGATCTTGCCGGTCAGGTCCATCACCCGGAACCAGGACAGGTCGCTGAACACCGTCAGGCCGAACAGGAACAGGGCGATAAACAGCAGGGTGCTGCCCTGCACGTTCAGGCCAGCCACCGCCAGCTGGCCCAGGCTCTCGCCCAGGGCCCCGCCTGCCGAGGCCGGCATGCTCGGGCCGGAATGGAAATGGATATAGGCCAGTGTTGCGCCGGAGAGCACCAGGAACACCAGGCCGATCAGCCGCCAGGAGAACAGCCAACCGCTCCATATCCAGGGTTGATGGCGGGCCCGGAACACCTGCAGGGTCTTGATTCCCAGCAGCAGCGGGAACAGGTAGGCGAAATAGCCCAGGGCCATGAACAGGATATCGGCGAACCAGGCACCGGCACGGCCGGCGGCATTGCGCACCTGCTCGACGTTACTGGTGTGGGTCCAGCCGGGATCCGCCGGATCGTAGGTCAGCAATGCCATCCAGAGGTAGAGGCACAGCGCGCCCAGCGCGATCAGCGCACCTTCCTTGAGCCGGTTGTGCAGGTGCTGATGCCAGACGGGAGCCGGTGCACTAGAGGTGGTCTTCTTCAAAACGCGTATTTTCCTGCGCCAAACCTGGGTATCCAAGGGGCGACATTGTAAGCCTTTGAGGAACCGATGCCAGTCCGATGGGGCAAGATTGACAGCAAGAAGCGCTCCACCCCCGCGCCACGGGCGCCTGACTCAGACTCGCCGCGCCTCGATCGGTTCAGCCCCCTCCCCTTTACAATGCGCGCGCTGCGTATTCCGCAACCAATTCGCGGGGGAAACAAGCGCCATTCACAAGCGCAATCCGCTCGCCGCCGACAAGAAAACGGTCGAGTTTCAGGTATGCTTTGCCCCAGTCTCGAGTTTACCTGAACCGTCCAAGGACCCCTCTCATGAGCGAAGTGAAGCATTCCCGCCTGATCATTCTCGGCTCCGGCCCCGCCGGCTACAGCGCCGCCGTCTATGCCGCCCGCGCCAACCTCAAGCCGCTGGTGATCACCGGCATCCAGCCCGGCGGCCAACTGACCACCACCACCGAGGTGGACAACTGGCCCGGCGATGTCGAAGGCCTGACCGGTCCGGCGCTGATGGAACGCATGCAGAAGCATGCCGAACGCTTCGATACCGAGATCGTTTACGACCATATCCACACCGCCGAACTGCAGCAGCGTCCCTTCACCTTGATCGGCGACAGCGGTACCTACACCTGCGACGCGCTGATCATCGCCACCGGCGCCTCCGCCCAATACCTGGGCCTGCCCTCGGAAGAGGCCTTCGCCGGCAAGGGCGTCTCCGCCTGCGCCACCTGTGACGGTTTCTTCTACCGCAACCAGGTGGTCGCGGTGATCGGCGGTGGCAACACCGCCGTGGAAGAAGCCCTGTACCTGGCCAATATCGCCAAGGAAGTGCACCTGGTACACCGTCGCGACAAGCTGCGCTCGGAGAAGATCCTCCAGGACAAGCTGTTCGAGAAGGCCACCAATGGCAATATTCGCCTGCACTGGAACCAGAACCTGGACGAAGTGCTGGGCGATGCCAGCGGCGTCACTGGCGCGCGCCTGCGCGACAGCAACACCGGCGAAACCCAGGACCTGCCACTGACCGGCGTCTTCATCGCCATCGGCCATAAGCCCAATACCGAACTGTTCGAAGGCAAACTGGCAATGCGCGACGGCTACCTGCTGATCAAGGGCGGCAGCGAAGGCAATGCCACCGCCACAAGTATCGAGGGCGTGTTCGCAGCTGGTGATGTGGCCGACCATGTTTACCGCCAGGCCATCACCTCGGCCGGTGCCGGCTGCATGGCGGCGCTGGATGTCGAAAAATTCCTCGACAGCCATTAAGCCCCACAGGCGGATGCCCGGCATCCGCCCTTCCCTTCTAGCCGAGCCCCTATGCTGACCTGGCTGCAACGCGACTCCCTGACGTTCCCCCCGCTGGCCAAGGCCCTGCGCGAACCCAATGGCCTACTCGCCGCCGGTGGCGACCTGACGGCCGAACGCCTGGTACAGGCCTA
>DATDTH010000244.1:0-4228 GCA_035290985.1 Pseudomonas sp.
AAGGGGACCAGCCTAACCCACCCGGGGCGCGCTGCCCAAGGCGGGCGGTGCGGCGCGAGGCGCCGATCAGCGTTTGCTGAGCATGGCGTAGAGCACCAGCAGGACAATGGCACCGACCACCGCGCCGATAAAACCGGCCGCCTCGCCGGCGTGGTAGATGCCCAGGGCTTGGCCACCATAGGTGGCGGCCAGGGAGCCGCCGATGCCCAATAGGATGGTCATGATCCAGCCCATGGGATCGTTGCCCGGTTTCAGGAAGCGCGCGACCAGGCCGACGATCAAGCCGATAAAGATGGTTCCGATAATGCCCATGGCATGTCCTCGTGATGGATAAACAGGCGCCAGCGATCGCTGGCATCTCGCCATCAGACGGAGGAGAAACGCGGAGGTTCAATCGCCCAGGCCGCAAAGGCGCCCCGAGCGGAGCGCACGGGGATCAGGCCTTACCGATCAGGGTTTCCACGGCGGTGATCTGTCGGTCCAGGGTGGCGCGGGTGGCGCTGCGCAGGGTGGCGTGACCGACCTTGCGCCCGACCTTGAAGGCCTTGCCGTAGTGATGCACATGGCAGTCCTGGATGGCGACCACCTGCTGCAACGGCGGCACTTCACCGATGAAGTTGAGCATGGCGCTTTCGCCCAGTTTCGCCGTGGAGCCCAGCGGCAGGCCGGCGACGGCGCGCAGGTGGTTCTCGAATTGGCTGCACTCGGCGCCTTCGATGGTCCAGTGCCCGGAGTTGTGTACCCGCGGGGCGATCTCGTTGGCCTTCAGGCCACCGTCGACCTCGAAGAACTCGAAGGCCAGCACGCCGACGTAATCCAGGCGAGTCAGCACCCGGCCGACATAGTCCTCGGCCAGTTTCTGCAACGGGTGGCCGCTGCTGGCCACCGACAGGCGCAGGATGCCGTTGTCATGGGTGTTGTGCACCAGGGGGTAGAAGCGGGTTTCGCCATCGCGGCCGCGCACGGCGATCAGGGAGACCTCGCCGCTGAAGGGCACGAAGCCTTCGAGAATACAGGGCACGCTGCCCAGCTCGGCGAAGGCACCGGTCACATCAGCCGCCTTGCGCAGGACCTTCTGGCCCTTGCCGTCGTAGCCGAGCGTGCGGGTCTTCATGACCGCGGGCAGGCCGATCGCGGCGACCGCGGTCTCCAGGTCGACCTGGGACTGGACATCGGCGAAGGCCGGCGTGGGGATACCGAGTTCCTGGAACAGGCTCTTCTCGAACCAGCGATCGCGGGCGATGCGCAGGGCGGCAGCCGAAGGGTAGACCGGCACGAACTGGGAGAGGAAGGCGACGGTTTCCGCCGGCACGCTCTCGAACTCGAAGGTCACCAGGTCGACTTCATCGGCCAGCTGCCGCAGGTGGTCCTGGTCGCCGTAATCGGCGCGGATATGCTCGCCCAGGGCCGCGGCACAGGCATCCGGCGCCGGGTCGAGAAAGGCGAAATTCATCCCCAGGGGCGTACCCGCCAGAGCCAGCATGCGGCCCAGCTGGCCGCCACCGATTACACCGATTTTCATGCTGCTCAGGCCTCGCGCGGATCGGGATTGTCGAGCACCGACTGGGTCTGCTCGTCGCGAAAACGCTTGAGCGCGACATGCAGGTGCGGGTGCTGGTGACCGAGAATGCTCGCCGCCAGCAACGCGGCATTGATCGCCCCGGCGCGGCCGATGGCCAGGGTGGCGACCGGAATGCCGGCCGGCATCTGCACGATCGACAACAACGAGTCGACCCCGGAGAGCATCGACGACTGCACCGGCACGCCGAGCACCGGCAGATGGGTCTTGGCCGCGCACATGCCCGGCAGGTGCGCGGCGCCACCGGCTCCGGCGATGATCACCTGGATGCCACGGTCGGCCGCCTGTTCGGCGTACTGGAAGAGCAGGTCCGGGGTGCGATGGGCGGACACCACCTGAACCTCGAAGGGAATCCCCAGTTGCTCCAGCATCTCGGCGTTGTGGCTAAGGGTGGACCAATCGGACTTCGAGCCCATGATCACGCCAACCAGTGCGCTCATCGTCTTGCCTCATCTCGGTGCGCCGGTTGGCGCGACAAAAACCAACAAGCCACGCAGAGGGCGTGGCTTGTCATATGCAGGTCAAACCAGCGGGCGGGCTGGTTTTGAGGCGGAGAAGTATACCGAAAAGGTGGGCCTGGCGCGCCCCCGCGTTAACCACCCGTCCAGTCGCCCCACCAGGGCCTTTAGTCCGGGGCATCCAGGGGGCATGGACCCAGCGGCGGCGCGCTCAGAGCGCCGCTTATTGCTTGCCGATCTCAATGCCCCTTATTGCTTGCCGACCTCGATAAAGGGCAGGGTCCCGTTAGGCAGCATGGTGGTCGGCAAGGTGCCGTCCCAGCGCTCGGCCTTGGTCAGCTCGATCAGCGCCGGGTTGCTGCTCAGGGCCAGGGTCTTGGCCTTGATCGCGTCGGCTTCGGCATCGCCGCGCAGGCGCGTGGCCTCGGCGTCTGCCTTGGCCTGGGCGACCTTGGAGTCGGCTTCGGCCTGGGCCCGGGTGACCACGATCTGCGCCTCCACCTGTTCGGTGGCGAGCATCTGCTCGCGGGTCTTGACCTCCACCTCGGCCTTCATGCGCAAGGCGATCGAGCGCTCGTAGTCGTCGCTGAAGTCGATGTTCTCCACCTGCACGCCATCGATCACCACCGTGCCGGTCACCGAGTCGCGGATCGCCTTGGTGACATCGGAGACGAACTTGCCACGGCTCTGCACCGCGGTCACGGCGTTGTACTGGCCGAAGACGTTCTCTACCTGGGTCGGCACCTGGCGGCTGATCAAGCGCGTCACCAGCCCATCCAGGTCCTGGTACTGCATATAGACCTTGCCGACTTCGCTGGGCACCACATGCCAGGACACCGAGACGTTCAGGGTCGCCGTCTGCTGGTCCTTGCTGTAAGCCTGCAGGCCTTCGTAGGTGGTGGCCTGGCTCTGCACCGAGATGAACTTGACCGTCTCGATAAAGGGGATCTTGAACGACAGCCCCGGCTCGACCACGCCCACCAGCGCACCGTTGCGCAGCAAGACGCCGCGCTCGGTTTCATTCACCGTGTACCAGGAGCCCAACAGCACGACCACCAACAGCACGCCAACCAGCAGGCCGGCGATGGATTTCAGGTTCAGCATCGGATTCATCGTTTTGGTCTTTAGCAAGGGAATCGAGGAGGAAATCATAGGGGTCCGCCCCGCAAATAGCTCAACCTAAAATGCGCGCTGCGTCGCACTTGGCAATATGCCACGCCTGCACAGGGTACACGCCCAGAGCCTAGAACATTTTCACCTGACCTTCAGTCTTGTGGCTCGGCGAGCAAGCACATGAGAAAGGGTCGAAATTGCACAGAAACTCGCGGGTTTCACCCGCCCTACGGAACTGCCAGCCTGCAGCTTCTAGGCACTCCATCGTCCAAGTAGGGTGTACTCAGGCCAACTGCGTATCGCCAGCAAGCGGGCTCCTGCAAGATCGCCTATGGGGCACCGAGGCCCGCCTCCAGCTCGCGCCACAGGCGGCGCACCGCCGGCTTGCGGACCAGGGCACAGCGGTACAGGCGGATCTCCAGCGGCACATGCCATTGCTCGTCGCCGCAGACCAGCAGCTCGCCGCGGGCCAGTTCGGCGGTGACGCTCAGGCGCGGCACCCAGGCCACGCCCAGGCCCTGCAGGGCCATGCTTTTCAGGCTGTCGGCCATGGCCGTTTCATAGACGGTGGTCGAGCGCAGGGCGCGCTGGCGCAGCAACAGGTTGACCGAGCGGCCGAGAAAGGCCCCGGCGCCATAGGCCAGCAAGGGCACGCTCTGCCCGCTCTCCAGGTCGAACAGGGCCCGGCCGGCGGCGTCCACCGCGCAGACCGGCAGCATCTCGGTACGCCCCAGGTGCAGGGAGGGGAAGATTTCCGGGTCCATCTGCAAGGCCGCATCCGGATCGTAATAGGCCAGGATCAGGTCGCAGGCGCCTTCGCGCAGGGTGTGTACCGCCTCGCCGACGTTGGTCGCCACCAGCCGGCTGGCGATCGGCAGCCCCTGGTTGCGCAGGCGGGCGATCCAGGGCGGGAAGAAGCCCAGGGCCAGGGAGTGGGCCGCGGCGAACTGCAGCACCTCGCCCTGGCGGCCTTCCAGTTGGTGCAGGTGGCGCACCACATCGCCGAGCTGTTCGATCACGTTGCGCGCGGTCACCAGGAACAATTGCCCGGCCTCGGTCAGCTCCACCGGGGTGCGCG
>DATDTH010000245.1:0-3173 GCA_035290985.1 Pseudomonas sp.
GGCCCCTGCACAGGGGTCGCGCGCCAGGCGCGACCTTCTGCCACAGCCCCGTCAGCCTGCGACTCTAGCAGTCAGTTCCGTCCGACGCCGTGGCGTCGCGAGCCAAGCGCCTGACCGAACACGCCGATCCCCGCATGAACAGCCCATTCGGCCAGCTCGACCCGAAGCCCTGCTTGGCGTTGAATGGACACTTTCCCCCTCCCTCCTCCCAGGACCTCGCCATGCACCCGCCCCTCTGGATGATCTACGGCGCCAACGGCTACACCGGCCGCCTGCTGGCCGAAGAAGCCCGCCGCCAGGGCCTGAGCCCGGTGCTGGCGGGACGCAACGCCAAGGCGATAGGCGCCCTGGCCGAGGCCCTGCAATTGCCGGCCCGGGTCTTCGACCTGGCCGATGCCGAAGCCAGCCGCCAGGCCCTGGCGGACGTCGCGGTGGTCGCCCATTGCGCCGGGCCCTTTTCCGCCACCAGCGCCCCCATGATCGCCGCCTGCCTGGCCAGCCAGAGCCATTACGTGGACATTACCGGCGAGATCGGTGTGTTCGAACAGGCCCAGGCCCGGGATGGCGCGGCGCAGGCGGCCGGCAGCGTGATCTGCCCGGGGGTGGGTTTCGATGTGATTCCCACCGACTGCATCGCCGCCTGCCTGAAACAGGCCTTGCCGGATGCCAACCAGTTGGCCCTGGGCTTCGACACCGGCAGCGGCCTGTCGCCGGGCACCGCCAAGACCAGCGTGGAGGGCTTGGCGCTGGGCGGCCGGGTACGCCGGAACGGTCAACTGATCGCCGTGCCCCAGGGCTTCAAGCGCCGCACCATCGATTTCGGCCGGGGCGCCAAGGCCGCCGTCACCATCCCCTGGGGCGATGTGGTCACCGCCTATCACTCCACCGGCATCCCCAGCATCGAGGTCTACCTGCCGACGCCTGCCCCTGTGGCCTTCGCCATGCGCCTGCTCGATCCCTTGCGTGGCCTGTTCGCTCGACCGGCGGTGCAGCGCTGGCTCAAGGCCCAGGTGGACAAACGCATAGTCGGGCCCGATCCGGCCACGCGCGCGCGGCTGCCGACCTGGGTCTGGGGCGAGGTCCGCAACGCTGCGGGCCAGGTCAAGGTCGCGCGCCTGCAGACCGCCAACGGCTACGAGGTCACGGTGCATGGCGCCCTGCTGGCGGTGCGGCACCTGCTCGCCTACCGCGGCCCCGGCGGTTATTTCACCCCCTCGCGCCTGCTCGGCCCGCGCTGCGTGGAGCAGTTGCCAGGCTCGGGCCTGATCCAGATCAGCTAGGAAAAAACTACCTGCGTTGCCCCTCTTAAGGAAAAATACGGGGGCGTTAAAAACAGGCCGGGACGCGGCGTCTCGGACTGCTCATTTACACCTCGTAAACTCCGCGTCCTCGCCTGTTTTTGCCTTGTCTCGGCTGCCTCGCCTACGTTTTTCAACGGCCTACAAGAGCCGTTTCATTCACGGAAGGCGGTACATGCCCATGGCGTCGCTTAAGCCTGCACCAGCAGGCGCGCCGCGGTGCTGGTCAGGTACCTGGTGAGTTCCGCCAGCAACTCGCCGCCGCTGCGCCAGTGATGCCAGAACAGCGCCACGTCTATCGGGCGCTGGGGCAGCAGCTCCAGCAGCTCGCCCCGGGCCAGCGCGTCCTGCACCTGCAGTTCCGGCACAAGTCCCCAGCCGAGCCCCCCCTTGGCCAGTTGGACGAAGCCCTCCGAAGATGGGCACAGGTGATGGATAAAGCCCCCCTCGACGCCCAATGACGCCAGGTAGCGGTGCTGCAAGGAATCGTCCGGGCCGAAGACGATGGCCGGCGCCCGCGCCAGCGCCGCGGGACTGGCGCCCAGGGGAAAGTGCCGGGCGATAAAGGCCGGGCTGGCCAGGGCGCGGTAGCGCATCGCGCCCAGCGGCACCGAACGCGCACCGCCTATGGGCCGGTCGCTGGCACAGACGCAGGCCGCCACGTCGCCTGCCCGCATGCGCTTGAGACCGACCTCCTGATCCTCCACCACCAGCTCGAGCAAGAGCCGGTGGGTCGCGCAGAACTCGCCAACCGCCGCGGCCCACCAGGTCGCCAGGCTGTCGGCATTCAGGGCGATACGCAGGCGCTCGGGCAGCCCCTCGCTCAGCCCCGGCACCTGACCGTGCAGGTCCCGTTCGAGCAATCGCACCTGTTGCACATGGTTGAGCAGGCGGCGACCGACCTCGGTGGGCACCGGCGGGGTGGCGCGCACCAGTACCGGTTGCCCGACTCGGGCCTCCAGCAACTTGACTCGCTGGGACACCGCCGATTGCGACAGGCCCAGCGCCTGGGCCGCGCGCTCGAACCCGGCCTGCTCCACCACCGCCGCCAAGGCCGCCAGCAGTTTGTAATCGAACATCGCGCCTCCCATCAACCCAAGCGAAATTCACTATTTTTATAGAAATTTCAATTAGTTAGTTTATTTCACAGAAAACCTATAAATCATTTTTACTAATGATACATCACCATTATTTGTTTTTCTTATTACGACAAGCCCAGCAGACTCGCCCAATCAACCACCCGCCAGGAGTCATACCCATGTGGCAGAGCTACCTCAACGGCCTGCTGGTCGCCGCCGGGCTGATCATCGCCCTCGGCGCGCAGAACGCCTTCGTCCTGGCCCAGAGCCTGCGCCGTGAACATCACCTGCCGGTGGCGGCGCTCTGCGTACTCTGCGATGGGCTGCTGGTCGCCGCCGGGGTCTTCGGCCTGGCCAGCCTGCTGGCGCAGAGCCCGCTGCTGCTGGGCATCGCGCGCTGGGGCGGCGCCCTGTTCCTGCTCCTCTACGGCGCCAAGGCCCTGTTGCGCTCGCTGCGCCCGCAAGCCCTGGAGGCGGCCGAGGCCCAAGGCCCGCGCTCACGCAAGGCGGTGCTGCTGGCCGCCCTGGCGGTGACCCTGCTCAACCCCCATGTGTACCTGGACACCCTGCTGCTGATCGGCTCGCTCGGCGCCCAGCAGAGCGTGCCGGGGGCCTACGCCCTAGGCGCGGCCAGCGCCTCGCTGCTCTGGTTCTTCGCCCTGGCCCTCGGCGCCGCCTGGCTCGCCCCCTGGCTGGCCCGGCCCCTGACCTGGCGCCTGCTGGACCTGGCGGTAGCGCTGATGATGTTCGCGGTCGCCGGGCAGCTGCTGGCGGGACGCTGAGCCCCGCCGGGCAG
>DATDTH010000246.1:0-11312 GCA_035290985.1 Pseudomonas sp.
TCGGCCTGCCGGTACTGCTGGGTGATGTCCTGGAACACCGCCACGTAGCGCAGCAGCCTGCCGTGGCCGTCGCGGATCGAGGAAATGGTCAGCCATTCGTTGAGCAGCGCCCGGTCCTTGCGCCGGTTGACGATTTCGCCGCGCCACAGGCCCTCGCTGGACAGGCGCCCCCACAGGTGCTGGTAGAAGTCCGCGCCATGCAGACCTGAAGAGAAGATTCGTGGCGTCTTACCCAGCAATTCCTCAGCCCGGTAGCCGGTGGTGAGCGCCAGGGCCGGGTTGAGCGCAATGATCCGCTGCTCGGCATCGGTGATCAAAATGCCGTCCGTGCTGTGTTCGAACACGCTGGCGGCCAGTCGGCGTTCTTCCTGCATGCGCACCGCCTGGCGCTGGGCGGCGATCACCCGCAGGGTCAGTGCGCTGGTGATGCCGAGCAAGGCCAGCAAGGCGAGGCCGACGGCGGTCAGGGTCTGTCGGGCCTCGTCGTACCACTGCGCCAGGGCCGCCTCGCGATCGACGAACAGGCTGACGAAAAGCGGGTAGAGGGTCGAGGCGCGGTAGACGAGCATGACCTCGCGGCCCTCCAGACGCTCGTCGGCGAAGGTGCCGATTTCCCTGTCCCGCATCGCCGCCAGCTGCCCGGCGCTCAGGGCGACCGCGCCGGGCGCTTGGGCGCGGCGTGACGACCAGAGGACTCGGCCGTCGTAATCAATCACATCGACCGCGGTGATCCCCGGGCTGGTATGCCGCTCGATATGGTTGAGGAAGAACTCGGGATTGATCGAGGCCACCGCCAGCAGCGGTCCCGCGGGGCCGCGCAACGGGCGAATCACAGGGAAGAAACTGAGCCCATCCGCCGCCATGCTCGACCCGAGCGCTACTGGCCGGCCCTGGTCGAGGTCACGCCCCTGCCAGATCCCGCCCAGCTGCAAGTCGCCGCCTACCGCACCCGTGGCACGGAAGAGGGCAGTGTCCAGTCGCTGCCCCCGGTTGGCCGGATTCGAACTGGCGACTATCTGCCCCTGGGGAGTCGCCAGCGACAGGGAGCGCAGGTAAGGGAGCCGGCGCTGGGTTTCATCCAGGGCCTCGTCGAGCGGCCCCGCGCCTTCGGATTGGGCCAGGGCCAGCAAGCCGGGCAGGGCCGCCAGCGTCAGGTTGGTCAGCGACAGGCTCTGGGTCAGGTGATCCTCAAGGGTCTTGCCCTGAGCCTCGGCCGCTTGCAGGTGCTGCGCAGGCGCAACACGTAGGCGCTCGCACCGCCTATGACCGAAACCACGAACAGCAGTTGCAGCCCGGCCAGCAACCAGGCGAAAGCGGGGGTGCCTTTACTCATCGGGACCCGGGACTGGGCTCAGCAGCACGATGGGCGCCAACCCGTGCCGCCTGGCCGCGGCCCGCAGTCGGCCGTCCTGCTTGATCTGCACCACGAAACGCTCCAGTCGGGCGTGCCAGCGGTCGTCGCCCGGACGCAACGCATAGGCATAGGGCGTGATGTGATAGCTGGCTTGCGGCTTGATCAGCCGGGCCCAATCGGTCGTCTCGAGCATCCGCCGGCTGTAGGGGTAGTCGGTCATGAACACGTCGGCGCGACCCGACTGCACCTCCTGTTCCCGGGCGTGGGGCGTATCCAGCACCTTGAGTCGGGCCGCCTGCAGCTTTTCCCGCATCACCGGCTCGTGCAGGGTACCCCGGGCCACCGCCACCAGGGTGTCGGGTTGGTCGATATCGGCCCAGGTGCTCATGCGCCTGTTGCTCTTGCTGGTGATGGCGTAGATATCGCTTGCCAGGTACGGCTGGGTGAATCGCAGGTGCTGTTGCCGTTCGGCCGTGATGCCCACGGCAAACATGGCCAGGTCACAACGATCGGCGTCCAGGTCCTCGACCAGACGGGAGAAGGCGCTATCGACGAACGCGACCTCGACCCCCAGGTCGGACGCCAGGGCATGGGCCATTTCGATGTCGATGCCGGTCAGCGTCCCGGTCTTCGGGTTGCGGTAGGAGATGCCGTAATAATCCGGCCAGATGCACACCCGCAGGCGGCCGTTGTCGCGGATGCGCTCGAGGTGGCCGACCTCGGCCGCGCCCGCCGAATGAGCCAGCGCAACCAACAACCACAGGCTGGCCAGCCGTAGAGCCCAGGTGGAAAACATGGCGTGCTCGGTAGGGAGAGTATGCCCTGCAATATAATGGCTAAGAGCCATGTATTCCGCGCTTTATGCCGTGGCGTACTGCCGCACCCTATGGCTTGAAGCCCCCTGGGCGACAGTGGGTCGCCACTTCGCCTGGCCAGAAACCCGCCCCCCCGGGACGTCCGGCACCTCCAGGGTGGCGCGGTCTGAATCTCTGATATCACTCTGTTATTATTCCATCCATGGCCGATGGAAATGGAGATGGAGATGGAGATGGGCAGCAGTAGAAGTTGCAGCACTGTCGCTGTGTGGGCTCTGGTGCTGTTGTCGTTCTGCATAAGCGCCCCGGCTGGCGCCGTAGTACTGCCCGATCCGGAGCTAAGCGTTCAGGAGGAAGCGGAGGTCGAGGCCATGGTGCTGCCCGTGCCCGCGGCCTGGATCGGTGATTTCGACGGCATGCGGCAATACCGCCATATCAGGGTTCTGGTGCCGTACAGCAAGACCTTCTTCGTCGTCGACCGCGGCCACCAATCGGGTATCAGCTACGAGCTGGGCAAGGCGCTGGAGGCGTGGCTCAACAAGACGCACCCCTATGCGCGCAAGTCCTCGCTGCAGTGGCGCGTCATGTTTATCCCGGTCGCGCGCGATGAACTCTTGCCCAAGTTGTTGGAAGGTGTGGGCGACATCGCGGCGGGCGGCCTGACGATCACCGAGGGGCGTCTGCAGACCGTGGATTTTGCCGCACCCTTCGCCACCGGCATCAGGGAGGCGGTGGTCACGGGACCACAGAGCAAACCGCTGAGCAGGCTCGAGGACCTTTCCGGTCGGGAGGTCACGGTGCGGGCCTCCAGCAGTTATTTCGAACACCTGATCAACCTGAACAAGAGCTTCAAGGCCAGGGGGCTGGCGCCCATCGACGTGCAGCCGGCGGACGAGAATCTCGAGTCCGAAGACCTGCTGGAGATGGTCAATGCGGGCCTGATCGAGACCATGGTGGTCGACCGTTATATCGCCGAGGCCTGGAGCCCGCTCTACACCGATTTGACGATCCATGATGGGTTCTATGTGCATGAAGGCGCCGAGTTCGCCTGGGCCATTCGCAAGAGCAGCCCGTTGCTGAAAAAGGAGCTGTCAGCCTTTATGCAGGCACACAGGCTCGGTACCGTATTTGGCAATATGCTGCGCAACAAGTATGTGAAGAACAGCAAGCGAGTGCTCAATGCCACCTCCCAAGAGGAGCTGAAGAAGTACCGTGAGCTGGTCGGTCTGTTCCAGAAACATGCCCACACCTATGCCTTCGATCATCTGATGCTTATGGCACAGGGCTTCCAGGAGTCCCAGCTCAACCAACAGGCGCGAAGCCCTCGCGGCGCGGTGGGCGTGATGCAACTGTTGCCGAGCACGGCGGCCGATCGGGCCGTCAATATCCAGGGCATCGAGCGCAGCGCGGACAAGAACATCGAGGCCGGCAGCAAATACATGCGCCTGCTCGCCGACAAGTACCTCGACGATCCCGAACTGTCGCACCTCAACAAGACGTTGATGAGCTTTGCCGCCTACAACGCGGGCCCAGGCAACCTGCGCAAGTTCAGACGCCTGGCGCAGAAGTCGGGGCTCGACCCGAATATCTGGTTCGGCAATGTCGAGCACGCCGCCGCGCGCATCGTTGGCCGGGAGACGGTCGACTACGTGGGCAATATCTACAAGTACTACGTGGCGTACAAACTGGCGGCGGCAAAGGCGGAAAAGAGGAGCAAACAGCCTCAAACAACCACGCTCTGAGCTAGGGCCTAGACGGGGCGATCGAGCGCGCGGTACGGCCGGCGCGCCTTGCGCCCGTGCTGACCATCTATACTCAGGAACAGGGCGGACGTGCTGAGCGTTCCGTAGAGCGGGGCTGGCGTCACTAGTCAGGTCTTGAGTCCGTATGAGCAGCGTGAAGGGCGCGGCTGAAACCTGTCCGACTTGGATGGGTTGCCGGTGCCAAAGCTGTTTTAGAGGCGTGCGCGCCCTGATCCTCGCCTTGCTGGTGGCGTTGGCGGGCTGTGCCAGTTCGGATCGTCCTCCGATTGTGGTCCCGGACAGTACCTGGCGGCGGGTCGACGGGGACATAGTCAACGCATCGCACGCCGCGACCGGACAGGCGACAGACTATGCGCACGACGCCATGACGGCCTGGAAGGCGCTCGTCTACCAGCGAACCGATACCGACTTCATTCCGTGGTTCTCCAGCTACTGGACCCGGCAATGGCTGACGATGAAGGTGACCTGGTACAGGTTGAACGCAGGAGGCGAGCGAGAACCGACGGTAAATCGATTGGCGGCCTATCTGCAGGAGAAATACCAGGACCGCGTGCTCGAACCGGTCGCCGAGCAGATCGATCCCGACGTGCTCATGCAGCAGGCAATGACGCGCTACGTCCAGCACCTCGACGCTCAGCTCCAGGGAATCCCGCTGCGCTACGGCGTACCCCTCGAGCAATTCGACCAGCACCTCAAAGGCATTCCTGCGATCGCGCTGGGGCCAGCCCACAGCGCTTCGCTCTACCAGATTGTTCATGCCGATCCCTTCGATGAACTGCCCGCCTATGCGGCCCTGGTCGAGCGCATCCGCAATACCCCCGATGGTTCGGCGCTCTGGTCATCGCACGCCGGTATCTCGTCGATGGCGAAGCGGACCAGCGAAACACTGGAAGCCGAACTTGCCACCAGCAGTGCGGCAAGTGTTGCCGGCGCGGTGGTCGGCCGGGTAGCCGGCTCGGTGCTTTCCCTGGGCGTGGCGGCTTTCAACGCCATCGCCCGCGAGAACGAACGAGCGCAAGTGGAAGCGCAGCTTCGGCACAACCTGAGCGCCGCCCTGGAGCAGGAGTGGCTCGCTATGCTGCGAAACCCCGACAGCGGCGTGCTGGCCGGGGTCTATCACCTTGCGGGGCAAATCGAGGGGCGTTTGGCGGCAGGCGGTACGCGGCCGATCACGTTCGAATCGCCCCAGCCCGGTGTTCGGTTTATCCATGGCGGGAAAAATGCCTACGATGCGCCTGGCGACTATTGGGACGCGGATCAATAAGGGAAGCCGAGGAGGGGAGCGGGAGGTCGGTCTGCAGCCATTGTGCTCAATAGGTTTCGCCATCGCTTTCTTCGTCCCAATCCCAGCTGAACAGGTCAGCCATTGCCGTGTCGATTTCGCCTGGCGATAGGAGAACACTGTAGCTACTCGCGAAGAAGCTCGCCGCGATGTGTACGATCACATCATGTTTATTACTCCCAAACGCCGACACAGCAGCGTAATACAGCTATCGTTGGTGGAGTTTGAAAGCGCCATTTCCACAATGTGGAAAGTGTTCGGGAAAGTCGAGGCGATTCATTCGTCCCTCCTGTGCGAGCGACTCGTCGAATTCATCTCGGAAAATGGATGCCGCTGGATACTTTGGCGACTTGGCGTCCGCGCCGTCACCCTCGAGATGATCTTTCCATAACGTTGAATGGACTGTGCCATACGCTCGGCGGTGGCCAACGCCCACCGTTGAGGAGAGCAAGCAGTAGCGGGAGGGCGTTCAGCCCTGCTTAGTGGCGTTGCGGTAGCTGAGGCGGGTTCAATCGGGTGTCGAGCCGCAAACGTTCCTGCAGGATGAGTTCGTACTTGCCGTCGGCAAGCGCGGGGCTCATCAGAACATTCCAGCTATGCGGGTTCACTGAGGACGGCACCAGCACGAATGCATGCTTAGCTAGCAGGTCGTCGCCAAATTTCTGCTGGCCACCGCTGGGCGTGCCAGGGATCAGCCAATTGGGATTGGGGACTTTCTCTTCGTCGATGATGACGATGGACGCGGAATCGGTGATCCGCGCGCAGGTCAGCACCATCCGCACGCAATCCAACGACTCGAAGCCCTTGTGTACCGCGACTTCCAGAATCGAGGTGGAGGGATCGAGGCTGCCGTAAACAGCTCGAACCCCCTTGGAGTTCCACCGACCACCGACTTTCTCAGCCCCAATGCCTTGATCCCAGGTTCCGGCATAGGGCTCGGGATCCAGCCGCCAGATGAATAAATCCGCGCTCCCTGGCGTTGCTATCACTGATACACCCCGTACTCCAGGCGCGTCAGAAACTCGCTTACCAGTTGGGCGCCGATCGAGTTTTCCAGCAGGTCGATGGGTTTCATGCCATCGAGGCCTTTGGCCGGCTTCGACATCCAGTCTTCAGCCAGCTCAGGGCTGCCAATTACCCTCACGGCCTGATCGAGGATTTGGGCGCCTCGAATAGCCCGTGCGCTTTGCTCCGAGTTCAAGGGTTCCTCTGGGCTCTTGAGGCGTCGCTGAATGGTCCGCTCAGACAGCCCCGTCAGCTTCATCAGCAGGAAGTCGACATTGAACATCTCGACCGATTCGGCGAACTTGGACAGCGCTTTTACCGGGATGCCTTTCTCAGTGAGACGGTACACGGCAGCAAGATCGTCTGGCTCAACACCACCGGTCAGGATGCCGGTGTGGCACCCAATCGGGCCGTCTTGTGTAAATTTCACGCCACCGGTTTTCCTGCTCAGCGCGGCCCCAGTCGTGGCGGTAGGCTTGGCGGCTGACCTGGCTGCCATTTGATGAGTCCCAGCCTTGGGCTTTTGGCGCTTATCTGGAATTGCGGCTTCCATGGCTACCTCCCGTTTCGCGTCACGTGACATGATATTTTCCGCCACTTGCCGTGATTGTGCGCTGGATAAGCCTGGCGTTCCAGTACCGTTCATGCGGAGCCTGGCCGGAACCGCCGGGGAGGGCGGAGTACCCAACTCATTCCGAGGCCTGATCGCCGCGAACGGGGCTTCGGCCGGCCAGTCAACGGCGGCTCCTATTTTGCGCTTGGTGCGCCAAACATAGCGGGAGGCTTGGGAGATGCATTCGTGACGAAACAACTCAGCTAGGGTCATGTTTGCGGCGGTGATAATTTACGGATAAGGACCGTTTTACGCTCAGCTGGTTAGCTCGATATTACCGCGATGTCTCAGGCGATAATTAGCCAGACACCGGCTGTTACTTGACTTTCCCCGTTGCCGGTCTAGTGTCCATTGCTACATCGATGGCACCCGCGACGAACGAAGGATGCGTATCATCGTTCTCGGCTTATCAACAGAACTATCAAGGCGCCCGGATATTTCGAGGGAGGCGCGTCGCGTTTCTCCGCGCCAAATTGCTTATGTTATCACTCCGCCTCACTTGATTTCGTGAAGCGTCCAAGGCGTATGAGCAGAAAAACCAAATAGGGAAATAGCCATGACACTGCAATCGGAAAGTTTAGCCAACATTGACACTCCCGCAATTACATTGCCGGCCGATCAATACGCGCATGTCAACGCACCGACCGAATGGTGGTGGCATGTGGGTACGTTAAAGAGCGCCGACGGCAGACAATTCGGCTTTGAAATTAATGCCACGGGGATGCAAGCAGCGGGTTACGCTTTTGCCCAGATTGAAATCACGGACATCGAAAACCAGTGTAATTACCAGAAAGTGCAACCTACGGCCTTCAGTGAAACCTGGGCCGAATACGACAATACCAAGCCATGGTTTGTTAAGTTGCCCGGGCAGAATGGCGATGGCGCCATATCGATGTCGGCAATCGACAACAACCCCTTGAACATGAGTGTACAGGCCACGTTCACCGACATTTCCGGCACACACTGCGCCCTCGACCTGAGGCTTCAGCAAAAAGGCGAGCCGTTGCTCGTGTGGGGTACTGGCTGCAAGCTGGTAAATCCTGACGGCACCAGCCCTATTACGCAAAACAATTATTATTATTCACTCACCCATCTCCAGGCAAGTGGCTCGATAACGATAGGCAGTGAAGTCATTGAAGTGACTGGACTCACCTGGATGGATCATGAATACGGCGCCTTTCCTAGCGCCAGTCCGGGCGCGCCCGTTATTTGGTTGCTACAAGACATTCAGCTGGAAAATGACCTGCACCTATCAAACTTCACCAAATTTGGCGTCATCCCCCAAGAGGGCGTACCTATGCCTTCAAAGGTTACCCTGCTCTATAACGGAGAAAGTGTTTTTTTGGACGCTGTCACCACCCCCCTGGCGCCGACATATGTCAGCGACAAGAACATTACCTACTTCATGCGATTTCTGATTGAAGTGAAAGACTCACCCATCAGCTTTGTTGTGAACAGCTTGTATCCCAAGCAAGTATTTATCGACGAAGGCCCTGATGTATATGAGGGGGTGGCGCAAGCAGAAATGATAGTTAACCTGACGCAAAAATCGAAAATAGTCATTTCCACGGGCACTGCCTGGATAGAGCAAAATTTAGGCTAGTGAACTGTTTCCCAAAAGCGGCCACAGGCCGGTGCGGAGATGTTCGAAAGACGCTCCGCGCTTGACCGTTTGCATGCGACAGGCATCGACAACGAAGGCATTGAAGTTGTGCGAAGGGTTTTGGGGCAGGCAGGCTCGGTCCAGAGGACGTACTGGCTACGTGCTGGACGTGGCGATGCTGATGATGGGCGGTGAGCACGTTAAGCTACGTGCTCACCGTAGGCCGGATTTCTCAATGAGGGTGGCTAACCCCACGAAAGAGCTCAGCACCGGCGGCGTTTTGTACGGCTACGACCAGGTGGCCGGCGCGGCGGGATCTGGGGCGTGGTCAAATCTGGCAAACCTGGCCACCTATGGTGAGGCCCATAACTTCGCATAATGTATATTATGTTAAATAGCATATTATGCAGTGATGCACCTCGACTCCTTAGCACTGCCAACGGCATCTGTGGTTTCGGTTATGGCCCCACCTCCTGGCGTTGCGCTGAGCTACCCGATCCGGAACCAAGTCAGGACTCAAGGGCCGGCGCTTGGGTGCCCCACTCAGTTATGCAGGCTCACCGGGATCGCCAGCTTTGCTACAGAGCTTGTCTCAGCGGCGTTCGCATTTACAGCTTGGCCTAGGATTGTCCTGACGCGTGCTCGCGTGCATTCTGCCAACTACTCAGCAACAAGCGCTTGGACGAATAGACGATGCAGCAGCAAGCCCAGGCGCAATCGATCACCTTCAGTGCGCGTGAGGTTGCCCAGGTGTTGCGTGAGGCGGCGCTCGAGGTTCGCCCCTTGCGCCTGCTCAGCAGCCCGACGAAGAACGGCTGCACCCTGATCGAAGTCGATGGATGGCTTATCACCCTATGCGACGACGGTGACCGCCATGACGGCTGTGAGGCCTGCACCTCGCCCGACGGCAGGGTTGCCGGCTTCGCATCATGGCCGCGCTATGGCACCGACCCGATCAGCTTACTCAGCACCTGGGAACACCAACAGCTCGAGCGCCTGCTGCGGGCTGCGTGCCCTTTTGTTGCTGTTTCTAGCGCCGCAGAGTGATAGTTCACGCAGCAATATCAGGTAGCAGCGGGGAGTCATCACGCCCTCCCCCCTGGCCCGCCTCCACCACCTTGAAGGTCAGAAATTCCGTTGGTCGATACGGCTGCTGTTGTGTATTGTTTTGCGTTTTATATTGCGCAATAGTGCTTAAGCAACGAGAAAGCTAGGTGCATGAACCCTATCCCACGATTGAATACTTGAGGCAGCTGCGCATGAGTGCACTCCTAGACCGGGCTGAGCAGGCAGTATCCGCAACCGCCATGGTCCGTAATTTCGGAGCACGACTGAAGGAAGTCACCAGCGGGGCAGTAACACACCTGGTGATCTTCAAAGATAACGAGCCGGCCGCGGTTCTGGTGGGGGTTGAAGCCTACCAGGCGCTGCAAGACGAGCTCGAAGACCTTCGCGCCGAAAGACGGGCCATCGAGCGCCTGGCTACTCTGGATGAAGACAACACTGTGAGCCTTGATGACATGGAGGCTCGCTTCACCTAGGCATCCAACAATGACCTGGCGCGTTCAGTTCCACCCCTCGGTAGAAGAAGACCTCAAAGAGTTGGGCGCCGCTAAAGCGAGAAGAGTCCTGAGGGTGATCCGCGAGCGTCTCGCTGAGGGAGAACCCGACAAGATCGGTAAGCCCCTTCGAGGTGCGCTGACCGGCTACCGCCGAGTTCGAACGGGCGATGTACGCATCGTCTACCGCATCAGCGGTACCGAGATCGTCCTGATTTTGTGCGTAGGTGCCCGTCGTGACGATGAGGTCTATGAGGCCGCGACCGGCCGAACCTGACCTAAGTCTATCCGCCTGTTCGAAGACAAAGAGCAGGCCAGTGCGCCCAGGCCACCACCCGCGCCAGGCACTGATGCCCATGATCTGTCCTGTTGGCGGCATTTTTTGACAGAATCCAGATTATTTTAATTTAGAGCGATTTTCATCATAAAATTTTAACGCCACGGGGCACCGTTGCCCCGGATTGCGCCAAGGCTTATCTACGTAAAGGGGCCCTTGCTCATGGCCCCGCAAAACGGTCTCTACGAAAGGACGCTATCCAGGAGCGGAGCGGGATTAAAGGTTCTTCAGGTTCACCGGGTCACCAGGCTTGATGCCCAGCTTGTCGCGGATATCCGCGAACATCTCATCGTATTCGGCGTGGCTGCGCATGATGGGCCCCTCGTTCGCGGGCAAGCCATGCTTGACCGCGGCTTTGGCCAACCGGCTGGCGAAGTTGAAGGCGCTATCGCGGTGCATATCGAACTCCTCAACGAAGGCTCGGCCCGCCACATGCCCGCTCATCTTGAAGTGCAATAGCTGGCCTTCCTTGGGGTCACGCCGTACCTCATAGAAAACGTCGACAGAGAACTCCGGCACGCCTGGAACGCCGGGGATATTGGTGCGATTGAGATGGCCGGGGGTAAACATGGGTTGCTCCTGTTCAGTCTGAAAGCCCTGCTTGCTCGCTGGTTGAACTCATGCGAGGCGCCGTCTGGTAACGCGCAACGGCCTCCTCGAGGTTGTAAAAGATGCGCTCGCGGCCCAGCGTCTGCCCCAGGGGCGACTGCTTGATCATGGCCAGTACGCTCGGGTTCAGGCCGGCGAGCCATAGGGTCACGCCCTTCTCGCGGTGTTTCTGCTCGAACCCGGCCAGCATCTTGAGCGCGGTGTATTCCAGATCGAAGACCCGGCTCAGGTCGATGACCACGACCTGCGGGCGGGCCTCGGCGATCAAGGGCAGGATCTTCTGGCCGATGCGTTCGGCATTGGCGAAGAAGATGCGCCCCTCCGGTCGCAGCAGGAGCAAGCCGGGAAAGCTTTCGTCCTCGGGGTGTTCGG
>DATDTH010000247.1:0-2991 GCA_035290985.1 Pseudomonas sp.
CTGCGGCAGCTGCCGCGCCAGGGCGATGCACAGATCGGCCACCCGGAACGAATGGCCGCTGGAGGTCGGGTCCCGCTGCTCGATGGCGAAGACCGAGGCCTGGACAAATCCGTCGAACAGACCACTGATATCATCCAGCAACTGGCGGTTCTCGATCGCCACCGCCGCCTGGCTGGCCAGGGCGCGCAACGAGGCGGCCATCAGCTCATCGAAGGGAATGACGGCCTCAGCGTCCGGCGACTGGCAGTTGATGAATTCCAGCACACCGACCACCTCATGGCGGTGATTGAGCATCGGAATGGCCAGCAGCGACAGGGTGCGATAACCCATCTGCAAGTCGAACGAGCGGTTGAACCGATAAGGCGCCTCGCTGGCAATGGCATAGGCATCGGCGATATTCAGCTCGGTGCTGGTCAGCGCCACGTAACCGGCAATGGACGAGGTGGTCAGGGGCATGCGCTGCTCCTGGAAACGGGCGGCGATCGAGCTGTTCTGGGTCAGTTTGAAGATCAGCTGGGTTTGCCCGGACTGTCGGCTGTCCACCAGGAACAGCGAGGCCGCATCGCAGTGCGACAGCCGCCGCCCCTCGGTGAGTATCTTGCCGAGCAGACGCTCCAAGTCCTTTTCCGCGGAGAGGGCCAGCCCTACATCCACCAACCGCTGCAGGTCACCCTGTTTGCTGTGCAGGGCCTGGGTCAGTTGCCTGGTTTTATCACGCAAACGACTCTGTTCGGCGGCGAAGGCCAGGAGGGTCCGCACCTCCTGCAGCGTGGCCGTGGCCGGCAGGGGCAGCGCGCCAGCCAGCGCCTCGAAGCTCACCAGGGTCGTGGCAAGCGCCTGCCACGCGTCCAACGGATAGGCCTGCAGCAAGGTCGCGTCCAACAGCACGACCTCGACTCCCAGCAGATCTTCGGGCTGGCCTATCGGCCGTAACCTGATGTTGTCGCCTTCCAGGCAGGGGTACAGCGGGTGGGCGGCAAAGGCCGGGCCGTGTCCCAGAACGAAACTGTCGGTCATCACGAATCACCCTTGGCATGGCCACTACGGGAAGATCGCTCAGAGTATTGCACAGCCCTTGCAGACCCGCCGAAGGCGCCCCCCAGCCAACGCAGGGGGGCGCGACCCGCTCATTCCTAGGCGCGCTCAGGCCGGCACCGCGTCGGCCATGCCCTGGCGCATCCGCGTCGCGTCGCGGCCGAAGCAGCGGGCGGCCTGGAACAGCGAGAGCATGGTGAGGAACAGCGCCACCGGGATCAGGTACATGGCGTCATGCAGGCCCACGGCCTTGAAGGCTTCGTTCATCTGCGACGCGCCCGCGGCCAGCATCGCCGCCTGGGCGAAATGATCCGACAGCAGCCCCACCACCACGGGGCCCAGGCCGCCGCCGAGCAGGTAGAGCCCGGCGAAGAACAGGGCCATGGCAGTGGCGCGCAGGCGTGGTTCGACCACGTCCTGGATCGCGGTGTAGACGCAGGTGTAGAAGTTGTAGGCAAACAGCCAGCCGAGGCTGAACACCGCGACGAACAGACCGAGGCCGATCTGCTCCAGCAGCAGCGCGGTGCCGGTCGCCAGGGCGGCGACCAGCATCGAAAAGGCGCCAAACAGCAGGCGCCCGCGCTCGGAGCGCTGGTGCAGGTGGTCGGCGATCCAGCCCCCCAGGGTCAAGCCCACCAGGCCGGTCAGCCCGACTATCACCCCGGTGGCCACCGCCGCCTGCCCGAGGGGCAACAGGAAATAACGCTGCAGCATCGGCACCATGAAGGAGTTGCAGGCATAGGTGGCGAAATTGAAGGTCAAGCCCGCCAGCACCAGCCACCAGAAAGTGCGGATCGCCAGGACCTTGCGCAGCGGACGCTCCACCGGTTCGCGGCTCACCGTCACGCTTTCCGACGCGCCCCGCTGCGGCTCCTTGATAAAGAACATGAAGAGTGCCAGCAGCACCCCGGGAACCGCGGCAATAAAGAAGGGCGCGCGCCAGCTGTCGAACGCTTCCACCAGGCTGCCGATGGTGAAGAATGCCAGCAACAGCCCCAGGGGCAGGCCCAGCATGAAGATGCCCATGGCCCGCGCCCGCTTGTGCGCCGGGAACAGGTCACCGATCAGGGAGTTGGCCGCGGGTGCGTAACTGGCCTCGCCTATGCCCACGCCCATGCGCACCAGCAGGAAACTCCAGAAGTTCCAGGCCAGGCCATTGACCGCGGTCAGCCCGCTCCAGGTCAGCAGCCCCCAGCCCATGATCTTGCGCCGCGCGCCGGTATCGGCCATGCGCCCCAGGGGCAGGCCGGCGATGGCATAGACGATGGTGAAGGCGGTGCCGATCAGGCCGATCTGGAAGTCGCTGAGGCTCCATTCCAGGCGAATCGGCTCGATGATGATGGCCGGAATGGTGCGATCGAAGAAATTGAACAGATTGGCGAGGAACAGCAGGAACAGAATGCGCCAGGCATTCCCTGCGGTCGGGGCTTGCTGCATGGGTCGGGCTCTCTTGTTGTTATCGGGACGCATTAATGGGCAATCCAGAACACCACCCTAGAGCCTTCCGCCGGCGCTGTCTGCGACCATTCGTGCGCTTTATGTAAGGGAATGTAGTGATAGCGCGGGTTGGGGCCAGATCGGCCCCTGGCCTGGCGACCAGCGGTGCCGCGCGGCTCCCGTGCCTGCATTGACGAATGCAGGATGCCTGTCCATGTTCATAGCGTGACTCACGGCGCCCATGGATGGGAGCCGGCCCTTCCAGGCTTCAGACCTTCTGCGACCAGAGGTTCTTATGCCAACATCCGCCCCCCCGGAAACGCTCATTACCCTCGCCAGCACGGCCCTGTTCGCCTTGCTGCTTGCCGCGGGACTGGCCCTGCACTGCATGCACCTGGTGCAACGGCTACATCGGCAGATCCGCCTGCGCAGGGCCCTCGAGCAGAAGTGCCTGGCCAGCACGGCGCAACTCGAGCAACTGACCCACCCCGACCGCCTCACCGGCCTGTGCAACCGCTT
>DATDTH010000248.1:0-4498 GCA_035290985.1 Pseudomonas sp.
GGTTTTCCACCGAGGCCTTGGTCGCCTGCACCGAGGTCTTCGAACCTTCGATACCGCTGCTGTAAAGCTGCGACAGGCCCACGCCTATGGGGTAGTACACGCCACTGGTGCCGCCGGTGAGGATATTGATAAAGGTCGGTGCGGCGAACGCCGCGCTGCTGATGGTCAGGGCCGTTGCCGCGGCAAGCAGGCTGAAACGCTTGGTCAAACCCATGGCTGAATCTCCGTTGTTGTTATGGCTTTATGCAGAGGATTCACGATAGACGCTGTTCGCCACCCGGGGCGAACAGCGACAGGCGCGTGATCGGCCTGGGCCATTGCAGACAGCGTGCCAGGGGCCAAAAGCCCCGAACCAGAGGGGCCGGCACGGCATAACCCGCCCAGAACAGGCGGAAAATCGCCCATAGCCAAAAGCCCATCAGCGGAAATCCGCCGATCGGTGCCCAGGTTACGCGCGGTGACAGGCCGGTGGCCCGTACAAGCCTTGGCGCAATCCGGGGCAGCGGGTTTCGCCGAAGCGCTGCGGTGCGCTGAGCGCACCCTACGGAGCCCCATTGCACCCTGACCTATGGGCTTCACCGAAGCGTTTTATCGTAGGCCGGGGCCGCCTAGGTGGAGCCGCCCGCCCTAGTCCTGGTCGCCGCTGCCCGCCGGGCGGTAGCGGCTGCGCTGCAGGCCGTGGCGCTGCATCTTCTCGTTGAGCGTGCGTCGCGGCAGCTGCAGCAGGCTCATCACCTCGGCGATATTGCCCTGGCTGCGCAGCAGGGCGTTGTGCAGGCATTGCGCCTCGAAGGCGTCCATCTGCCCGCTGAGGGATTGCCTGTCGGCGTGCTCCAGCGGTGCCGTCAGACCCAGGGCGTGGCGCTCGGCGGCGTTGATCAGCTCGCGCACATTGCCCGGCCAGTCGTGGCCCAGCAACCAGGCCAGCTCGCTCGGCGCCAGCGGCGGCGCCTCGCGCTCATGGCGGCGCGCGGCCTGCTGGGCGAAGTGCTCGAACAGCAGCGGAATGTCCTCGCGCCGCTCGCGCAGTGGCGGGATCCAGACCGTGGCCAGGTTCAGCCGGTAGACCAGGTCCTCGCGAAAACGACCCGCGCGCGCCTCGTCGAGCAAGTCCGGCTTCGCCGCGCTGATCACCCGCAGGTCGACCTGGATGCTGCGGTTCGAGCCCAGGCGCTCCAGGGTTTTCTCCTGCAGCACCCGCAGCAGCTTGACCTGCTGGGCCAACGGCATGCTCTCCACCTCGTCGAGAAACAGAGTGCCGCCGTCGGCGTGCTCGATGCGCCCGATGCGCCTGGCCTGGGCACCGGTGAAGGCGCCGCTCTCATGGCCGAACAGCTCGCTCTCGAACATGCTCTCGGGGATGGCCGCGCAGTTCAGCGCGACGAAGGGCTTGGCCGCCCGTGGGCTGAAGTCATGCAGGCAGCGGGCGACCCGCTCCTTGCCGCTGCCGGTGTCACCGCGGATCAGCACATTGACCGAGGTGCGGGCCAACTCGAGTATCTGCCGGCGCAGCTTTTCCATGGGCCGCGACACGCCCAGCAGTTGCGCCTCGATACGGTCCTTGAGGGCGAACTGCTCGCGCAACTGACGGTTCTCGCAGACCAGCCGGCGCTTGTCCTGGGCCCGGCGCACGCTGTCGAGCAGGCGCTCGGGGGTGAAGGGTTTCTCGATGAAGTCGTAGGCGCCCTGGCGCAGGGCCTGCACCGCCATCGGCACATCACCATGGCCGGTGACCATGATCACCGGCAGGTCGCGGTCGATACCTTGCAGCTGCTCGAGCAGTTGCAGGCCATCGCAGCCAGGCAGGCGCACGTCGCTGACCAGCACTCCGGGAAAATCCCGATCGACCAGGGCCAGGGCCTGCTCCGCCGAGGCGCAGGTGCGCACGCTGAAACCGGACAGCTCCAGCCACTGCTGCACGGCCTCGCGGATCACCGCCTCGTCATCGACCACTATCACCTGACCGCTCATGGCACCTCCTGCTCGATCGGCCGCAGTGTATCCGCACTGGCTGAACATGCCAGCCCGAATCCCCCTGAAACCAATCCCGGCGGGGACCAGGATCCGGTCAGCCGTCGGTGCCGACCTGCTGGACCAGCGCCATGGCACAGACACCGTTGCCGACGGACCAATCCGAGTAATCGTTTTCATGCAGGAAAATAAACAGGTCCCGCGGGGACAGGCCAGTAGCCTGTTCCAGATTACGGGCAATAGCGGCATACAAGTCGCGCTTCATTCCATCGCTGCGGCCACGGCGCAGGGTGATCTCGACCACCACCAGGCGCTCCGAGCGGGCAATGCCATTGAAGCGCCGATCATAAAAGAACTGATCGGGCTGGTAGTCCGAGAGCAGATTGAACAGCTCGGACTCCGGCATACCGATGCTGTCGACCAGCGCCTGGTGGATCGCCTCGACCGTGGCTTGGCGATGGGTTTGGCTGGTGTCCCGATGAACCTGGGTGCGAACGAAAGGCATGTGACTTTTCCTCCAATTGAACACTCATGGAAGCTGCGGCAGGCCGCTTCCCTTGCTCCACAGGCTGTGTGGAGATGAGCATTCTTCGCCAGAGCCGGCGGGCCGAAAAGCGATTTCCCGGATCCTGCTATGTGAGATAAACTCACATTATGAAACGCCATCTTCCCTCCTTGAATGCCCTGCGCGCCTTCGAAGCCGCCGCTCGGCTGGGGCGCATGACCGCCGCCGCGGACGAGCTGTCGGTCACCCCCGGCGCCATCAGCCGCCAGGTGCGTCAGCTCGAAACCAGCCTGGGCCTGCGCCTGTTCGAAGGCTCGAAGAACAAGCCCAGCCTCAGCCGCAGCGGCCAATCCTTGTTGCCTGCCTTGTCGGCCGCTTTCGACCAGATGGAAAGCGCCTTGCGGGCATTGGCGGACGAGACCCAGTGCACCCTGGACGTCTCTTGCCTGGGCACCTTCAGCATGCGCTGGCTGATTCCGCGGCTTTACCAGTTCAACGAACTCCATCCACAGATCGAGGTACGCCTGAGCACCGCTGAGCGCCTGCTCCCCGGCCAGCGTGACCGCCATGACCTGATCATTGGCGTCGGTGACGGCCCGCTCCAGGCCGAGGCATTCGAACTTTTCCCGGAGTACCTGGGCCCGGTTCTGTCTCCCGCCCTGGCGAGTTCACTGAGACTGAACGAGCCGGCGGATCTGACCGGCAAGCCGCTGCTGCGCACCCGAACACGCAGCAACGCCTGGTCGATGTGGTGCCAATCGCTCGACCTGCCCCCACTGGAGGCAAACGGCCCCGAGTTCGAGCACTATTTTTTCAGCCTCGAAGCGGCCCTGGGTGGTTTAGGTATTTGCGTGGCACCCTGGCATCTGGTCGCCGATGATGTGCTGACCGGGCGCTTGCTGGCCCCCCTGGGCTTCAGCCCGAGCGGCTACCGTTACGTGGCGACACCTCGTTCGCAGCACTCCGCAACCGCGGTGTTCAGCGACTGGCTCTCGCAACAAGCGACGCAGATGCCGAAGCCACCGCGGCCTGCATTTGCCTGAGGCTCTGCCCGCGGCCAGACGAAGCATTCGCACTCAGGCATTCGGCGCTACCGGCAAACGCAGGGTAAAGACCGCCCCCTGTTCGCCATTGCCCGCCTCCAGGCTGCCCCCCAGCTCACGCACTATGCCGTAGGACACGGCCAACCCCAGGCCCAGCCCCTCACCGACCGGCTTGGTGGTGAAGAAGGGTTCGAAGACCCGGGCCAGGTCGGCGGCGGCGATGCCGCCGCCGCTGTCGGCCAGGCTCAGCAACCAGTCCTCGCCCTGGCGCTCCAGGCCCAGGGTCAGCACCCGCCGCTCGGCACCGGCCATGGCATCCAGGGCATTGTTCAACAGGTTGAGCAGCACCTGCTCGAGGCGGTTGCCATCGCCCATGACCCAGGCCTCACGCTCCAGCTCGCCGCGCAGCTCGACCTGTTCGCTGCGCAGCCGCGGCCCCAGCAGCTGCAGGGCCTGCTCCAGCACCTCGACCAGGCGCAAGCGCAGACTCAGGCCCGCCGGACTCTTGCGAGCGAAGGTCTTGAGGTGACCGGTCAGCCCGGCCAGGCGTTGCAGCAGGCCATCGATGCGCTGCAGACCTTCGCGCACCGCGTCCTGCCGACCGCTGTCGAGCAGCAGGCGCAGGCTGCCCAGCTGCATGCGCATGGCGGTCAGCGGCTGATTGATCTCATGGGCCATGGCCGCCGACATCTGCCCCAGGGCCGCCATCTTCGCCGCGTGCACCAGGCCGTCCTGGGCCTCGCGCAATTCGGCGGTGCGCAGGCTCACCTCGCGCTCCAGGCGCTCGCGAATACCGGCCTGCAGGCGCTGGTTCTTGCGCCGCTGGGCCAGGTACAGCAGCAGGAACGCCAGGGTCATCCACAGCCCGGCGGCGGCCAGGCGGTAGCTGCGCACGCTGTCGAGCACCAGGTGCGGCTCGACCAGCAGGTGCAGGGTCCAGCCCTCCTCCGGCAAGGCCAGGCGCTGCCAGAGGTAGTCG
>DATDTH010000249.1:0-2890 GCA_035290985.1 Pseudomonas sp.
GACCAGCAAGTCCTACGGGGTGAGCATTTCCCAGTACACGCCCAACCAGCACAAGGTCATGCAGCGGGCGGAACCGACCGGCTGGGTGATCGATTCCGAATTCGTCGACATGTACTACGGCTTCTACTGCTATGAAGCTCGCGACCTGGTGATCAAGGGCAATACCTACCGCGACAACGTGGTCTACGGCATCGACCCCCATGACCGCTCGCACCGTTTGATCATCGCCGAGAACAGCGTATTCGGCACCAGGAAGAAACACGGCATCATCATCTCCCGGGAGGTCAACGACAGCTGGATCTTCAACAACCGCAGCTACGACAACAAGCTCTCGGGCCTGGTGATCGACCGCAACAGCGTCAACAACCTGATCGCCTACAACGAGATCTACCGCAACCACTCGGACGGCATCACCCTCTACGAGAGCTCGGACAACCTGCTCTGGGGCAACCGCATCCTCAACAACCGCCGCCACGGCATCCGCCTGCGCAACAGCGTGAACATCCGCCTCTACGAAAACCTCTCGGCGGGCAACGCCCTGACCGGTATCTACGGGCACATCAAGGACCTCAGCGACACCGACCGCAACATCGCCCTCGACCCCTTCGACACCCAGGTGTCGATGCTGGTGGTCGGCGGTCGCCTGGCCGGCAACGGCTCCGGCCCCCTGGCGATCGACTCACCCCTGAGCGTCGAGTTGTACCGCGTCGAGTTGCTGGCCCCGACCAAGACCTCGGGCATCAGCTTCAACGGCATCCTCGGCGAGAAGCAGGAAGAAATCCTCGACCTGATGGTTCGCCAAGGCAAAGCCGTGCTGATCGACCCCGTCGAACGCCAGGCCGACTTGCAGAGCAAAGGAGAATGACTGCCATGCGCGCCCACATCCCCCATTGGCTCGGGCTGACCGCCCTGAGCACCGCCCTGCTCGCCGCCACCCCGGCCTGGGCCGAACCCAGTTACCAGGTCGAAGCCCTCGGTTCCCTGTGCCCTAAGGCGCGGGACGCCAGCCAGTACAACAGCAAGTACCTGAGCTTCTTCAGCAGCCTGGTCCAGGCCCAGGATGACTGGCTGTTCCGCAGCCAATACGACCTGCGCACCGACTTCGGCACCACCGCGGCGGGCTACGGGCAGTTCAAGCGCCTGCGCGATGCCCTCAAGCGCAAGGGCGTCGAATTGATGGTGGTCTACCAGCCCACCCGCGGCCTGATCAACCGGGACAAGTTGACCGAGACGGAGCGGGCCGACTTCGACTTCGACCTGGCCAAGCGTAATTACCTGGAAGCCGTCGCGCAGATCCGCAAGACCGGCATCTGGATCACCGACCTTTCGCCGCTGTTCGATGAGCGCCATGCGCTGGCCTACTACTTCAAGGGCGATCACCACTGGACCCCCGCCGGCGCCGACCGCACCGCCGCGCGGGTGGCCGAAACCCTGAAACAGATGCCCGGCTTCGACGCCATTCCCCAGCAGGAATTCGTCAGCAAGCGGGTCGGCCTGCTGCCCAAGAGGGGCACCCTGCACAAGACCGCCGGCGAGTTCTGCAACACCAGCTACGCCACCGAGTATGTCGACCGCTACGAAACCGAGCCGGTGGGCGAGAGCGGCGGCGACGACCTGTTCGGCGAGGAAAGCCTGCCCCAGGTGACCCTGGTCGGCACCAGCAACAGCGGCGCGGCCTATAACTTCGGCGGTTTCCTCGAACAGCACAGCGGCGTCGAGGTGCTCAACCGCGCCGTCAGCGGCGGCGGTTTCGACAGCGCCATCCTGCAGTACATGAGCAGCCAGGAGTTCCACGAAAATCCGCCCAAGGTGCTGATCTGGGAGTTCGCCACCCACTACGACCTGGCCCACAAGAGCTTCTACCGCCAGGCCGTGCCACTGGTGGACAACGGCTGCCAGGGCCGCCCGGCGCTGCTGCGCAACAAGGTCGCGCTGCATGCCGGCGGTAACGAGGTGCTGATCAACGGCAAGCCCGAGCTGCACCAGGTGCGCGGCGGCGACTACCAGATCGACCTGAGCTTCAGCGACCCCTCGGTGCATGCCGCCCAGGCCACCATCTGGTACCTGAACGGACGTCGGGAGAAATACAAGGTCGAACAGAGCGACCGGGTCGACACCGGCGGCCGTTATGTCTTCGAACTGCGTAACGACCCCGACTGGCGGGACCTGGAGATGCTCGCCCTGGAAATCGAAGCCCCGGCCGACATGCCGGACAACCTCAGTGTCGAGGCCACCCTGTGCAAACGGCCCTCGGCCGATCGCCCACTCACGGCCCAGGCCGAATGAGACGGAGGCCGCTTATGAAGCGTTTTCTCACCCCCAGCCTACTGGCACTCGCCCTGTTCGCCACAGCCGTCCAGGCCAGCGGCCTGGTGCCCCCGCCGGGCTACTACGCCCCGGTGCCGCCACCGAAGAAAGGCCAGGGCGAGCGCTGCCCGGCCGTACCGGCGCCCTATACCGGCTCGCTGGTATTCCGCAGCAAATACGAAGGTTCGGACAAAGCCCGGGCGACCCTCAATCGGGTCTCCGAGCAGGCCTTTCGCGACCAGACCGCGTCCATCACCGCCCAGGAAAAGGGCCTGAACAAGCTGGTCATGCAGTACCTGCGCGACGGTCGGCCGCAGCAGCTGGAGTGTGCCCTGCAGTGGCTGACCAGTTGGGCCGAAGCCGACGCCCTGCGTTCCGAAGACAGCAACCACACCGGCAAGTCGATGCGCAAATGGGCCCTGGGCAGCCTGGCGGGCGCCTACCTGCGCCTGAAGTTTTCCGCCTCCCAGCCGTTGGCCGCCTACCCGCAACAGAGCCGCTCGATCGAGGGCTGGTTCGGCCGGCTGGCCGACCAGGTGGTGCGGGACTGGAGCGAGCTGCCGCCGAAAAAGATCAACAACCA
>DATDTH010000250.1:0-2658 GCA_035290985.1 Pseudomonas sp.
CTCCCTGGTCGGCGGCGAAACCGCGGAAATGCCCGGCATGTATGAAGGCGAAGACTACGACATGGCCGGTTTCTGCGTCGGCGTGGTGGAAAAGGCCGAGATCATCGACGGCTCGAAAGTGGCCGCCGGCGACGCCCTGCTCGCCCTGCCCTCCTCCGGCCCGCATTCCAACGGTTACTCGCTGATCCGCAAGATCATCGAAGTCGCCGGTGCCGATATCGAAAACATCCAGCTCGACGGCAAGCCGCTGACCGAGCTGCTGATGGCCCCGACCCGCATCTACGTCAAGCCGCTGCTCAAGCTGATCAAGGACACCGGCGCGGTCAAGGCCATGGCCCATATCACCGGTGGCGGCCTGCTGGACAATATTCCGCGCGTCCTGCCCGTCGGCGCCCAGGCGGTGGTAGACGTCGCCAGCTGGCAGCGCCCGGCGGTCTTCGACTGGCTGCAGGCCCAGGGCAACGTCGACGAAGTGGAGATGCACCGCGTGCTCAACTGCGGCGTCGGCATGGTCATCTGCGTGGCCCAGGACCAGGTCGAGCTCGCCCTGCAGACCCTGCGCGAAGCCGGTGAGCAGCCCTGGGTGATCGGTCGGATCGAGGCCTGCGCCGAAGACGCCGAGCGCGTGGTGCTGAACAACCTGAAAGGCCACTGATGCCGACACGCTGCGATGTGGTCGTGCTGATCTCCGGCTCCGGCAGCAACCTGCAGGCGCTGATCGACGCCGGCCAGAATCCGGCCAGCCCGGCGCGGATTCGCGCCGTGATCGCCAACCGCGCCGACGCCTATGGGCTGCAACGCGCCGAGAACGCCGGAATCGCCACCCAGGTGCTGGACCACAAGACCTTCGAGGGTCGCGAGGCTTTCGATGCCGCCCTGATGGCGGCAATCGATGCGTTCAGCCCACGGCTGGTGGTGCTGGCCGGTTTCATGCGTATCCTCAGCCCGGCGTTCGTCCGCCATTACCAGGGCCGTCTGCTGAATATCCACCCCTCGCTGCTGCCCAGGCACAAGGGGTTGCATACCCACCAGCGGGCCCTGGAGGCCGGCGATACGGAACATGGCTGCAGCGTGCATTTCGTCACCGAGGAACTCGATGGTGGCCCTCTGGTCGTACAGGCAGTGGTTCCGGTCTTGCCAGACGACAATGCGGACAGCCTGGCCAGACGCGTGCAAGTCGAGGAACATCGCATTTACCCCCTGGCCGTCGACTGGTTCGCCACGGGACGTTTGCGCCTGGAACCCCAGGGGGCCGTGCTGGACGGCGACACCCTGCCAATAACTGGCCACTTGATACGCCCCGCTATTGCCTAGCCTAGGAGACTGTTTGATGCGTCGTGCCCTACTGCTGGTCCTCGCCGTGCTGGCCCTGCCGGCCCAGGCCCTGGAACTCAAACCCTTCTCCGCCAGCTACACCGCCGACTGGAAACAGTTGCCGATCAGCGGCACCGCCGAGCGCAGCCTGAAAGCCCAGGACAATGGCCGCTGGCTGCTCAACTTCGAAGCCGCCATGCTGGTGGCCAGCCTCACCGAGGAAAGCAGTTTCCGGGTCGAGAACGACACCTTTCTGCCCCTGACCTACCGCTTCAACCGCAGCGGCCTGGGCAAGAGCAAGCAGATCGAGCAGGACTTCGACTGGACCGAAAAACAGGTGCTCGGCAACGACCGCGGCCAACCGGTGCGCTTTGCGCTGAACCGCGGCCTGCAGGACAAGTCGACCTATCAGCTGGTGCTGCAGCACGATGTCGCCGCCGGCAAGAAGAGCATGAGCTACCAGGTGGTCGATGGCGACGAGATCGAGACCTACGACTTCCGCGTACTGGGTGCCGAACTGGTCGAGACCAAGGCCGGCTCCATAGATGCGATCAAGGTCGAACGGGTACGCGATCCGACCCAGAGCAGCCGCAAGACCGTGCTCTGGTTCGCCAAGGACTGGGACTTCCTGCTGGTGCGTCTGCATCAGGTGGAAAAAGACGGCAAGGAATACCAGATCATGCTCGAGGAAGGCCAGGTGGACGGTAAGCAGGTCCAGGGCCGTCAGCAATAACCGCCTCCAGCAGCGTCAAACAAACCGGGCACCGCCCGGTTTTTTTTGTTTGCTTGATGGGGTTGGGCAAGCCTCAAGAATTCGCGGGTTTCACCCTACCAGAGCAGGCACGTTCGCTTTTCGTAGGTCGGGTTAGCCGCGCGGAAAGCCGGCCTGACCAGCCACAGCGTGCTCGCCGCGCGGCGCAACCCGACAATAGAAGCATCGCCGACACACGACGTCCCGGTGCGCACGGCGCACCCGGGTTGTCACCACATCAGGTCGTCATTTTCGTAGGTCGGGTTAGCCGCGCAGAACGCCGGCCTGGCTAACCACGCCGTGCTCGCCGCGCGGCGTAACCCGACAATAGAAGCATCGCCGACACACGACGTCCCGGTGCGCACGGCGCCCCCTACAAAAACGCTTCGGCGAAGCCCATGGCGCGAAACCCGGGTATTGCTCACCGAGCTGCAAGGCTCACCCGGGTTGTCACCACATCAGGTCATCCGGGACCTGGTAGGCCGCGTAGGGATCATCGGCCTCCGGTGCCTCGGTCGGAGTATTGAGCAGCAGCACGCGGCTCGGGTCGCGCTCCTGGATCTTCAGCGCGGCTTCGCGGGGGATCACCTCAT
>DATDTH010000251.1:0-7795 GCA_035290985.1 Pseudomonas sp.
AACGCCGGGAAACCGCCACTGTCGGGCCGAACTGGCTGCGCCCATCGTCCACGGAAGCGCCCTGCAAAGGCTCGAGAAAAACCGAAAAACGCGCCAGGCCATCGCCATACATCAGCCAGGCAACCGTACCGGGGCGATCAAGCGCCCTGTCGAGTCGAAAACCCGGCGGCAGCCACTCCGCGCGCCAGGCCTGACCAAGGGGCTCGGCCCGAGCCGGCGCCTCGACCACGGGGCGGCACGCCAAACCGGGCTGCAGCGCCGGCTCCAACTGTACCGAGGTTTCCAGGCGAGTGAACTGCAAGCGCTCCAGCAATTGCCCCTTGTCGCTCAGCAGCAACGACTTCAGCGGCAGGCCCGTTTCGGCATCGAGGTGCAACTCATAGCCGTAACGGTGCTGGTCGCGAGGGGTCACCATCAATACGGTGGCCGTACGTCCGGCCACCCGGGACTCGCCGACCAGTTGCAGGTCATACCAGTCAGCCAATTGCCGCGCATCGAGCGCGGGCATCGGCCAGGACTCGACACCCGCGACCCGAGCCGCCAAATTTCCATGGGTACACTGGACCCGGCCATCCACCCGGACCACTTCGTGGGACTGACCGTCCAATTGCAACAAGCGCTCACGCAACTGGCCGTTTTCCTCGACCCGGTGCCAGATGGCATGGGTGGAGAAACTGCCAGCACGCTCATAGATGAAGGTACCCTGGAAGCTTTGGCGCTGCTGCGCCTCGGCGAGACGGTTCAGCCAAGCCTGGGCGTCGACAGCCTCGGCGGATAGGGCCGGCCCGCCGCCCAGGCTGCCCAGCAAGCACAGGGCAGAAAAAGAAAGCCGACCCATGAGTCTTAGCGATTTTCCAGACTGGCCGCGCGCGCGTAGGGCAATGCACTTTCGACGCCGTTTGCCCCGGCCTGCCGAGCGTGTTCACTCAGGTAAACCGGTAAGCGCTGCTGGTACCAGCCCGATTGCGCCTGATGCCCCCCACCCATGACCGGCCCCTGCTGGGACTGTCCGGCGCCGACACTGTAACCGGCCAGCACCGCGGGCCCCTGCACCTGGGGCAAGACCAGGGGCGCCTGCCCACCTTGCTGCGCCAGCTGCATGCCGGCCACATCGTCCTGATTGTAGAGACGCACGCCGGCCAGCACCGCGACAGTCACGGATGCCGCCACCGCCAGGCGTCCAAGGCCACGCCAGGGACCACGAGCGGCCTTGACTGGCACAACCTCATCCTCAAGCGCGGCGGCCACTGCCGCTGCGATATCCAGGCGCGGCACCAGCAACTCCTTGTGCATCACCGCCCGGGCGACCTGGTAACGCGACCAGGTGGAGCGCAACTCACCGTCACCGCTTGCCGCAAGCACTCGACGCAGTTCCAATTCATCCGCTTCGTTATCCATCACGGCAGACAGCGATTCTTGCAGGGCTTCACGACTCATGGCGATTCCTCTCTCGGCTGGCGCCGCTGTCTCAGGCGTCCTGCAACAAGGGCTGCAGGGCTTTATCGATAGCTTCCCGCGCTCGAAAAATGCGCGAGCGTACGGTTCCCACGGGACACTGCATGACGCTGGCAATATCCTCATAGCTCAGGCCGTCGAACTCGCGCAGGGTCAAGGCCGTGCGCAGGTCTTCAGGCAACTGCTGGATGGTCCGATGCACGGCGGCTTCGATTTCATCTCGCAGCATCAAACGTTCCGGCGACTCGATATCCTTGAGGGCGTGATCACCATCGTAGAATTCGGCATCCTCGGTACTGACATCGTTGTCCGGCGGACGCCGCCCACGGGATACCAGGTGATTCTTCGCCGTATTGATGGCGATGCGGTACAGCCAGGTATAAAAAGCACTGTCACCACGAAAATTGCCAAGCGCACGGTAGGCCTTGATAAAGGCCTCCTGGGCAACATCCTGAGCCTCATGGGTGTCATGCACGAAACGCACGATCAGACCGAGAATCTTGTGCTGATATTTAAGCACCAGCAAATCGAAGGCTCGCTTGTCACCACCCTGCACGCGCTCGACCAATTGCTGATCATCTTCCTGGGTTAGCATGGAAACTCCTCATTAAGTCCGGAGGAGTTCTGCGCCTGCAAGTCGATCGGCCTGCCAAGATAGACTCGGGTCTTGCGCAAAAGTTCTCCCCTCCAAACAAGCTTCCTGCAGACACGGGCTTGTCCTGCACGGAATGGCACAGCCGGGCTCTTCGCCGGCTGCGCGAATAATTTTTCTGTTCGCTCCAGCACGCTGAAAAAAGGCTTTGCCTACAACCCATTTCAGCACGACCAGAGGGCGCTCTGCCTTTTTTGGCCAACCGCCTATGAAACCTTAAAGACTAAAAAAGTTCCCGAGCGCCATAGTTAGTCATAAGGCAGCTATTGTGCCGCTCCCCCCGTCTATATACTAGGGATCGCTTTTTTGCGGAATCCGGACATGAGCCAACACTACCAGCACGACGTCCTGATCATTGGCAGCGGTGCGGCCGGCCTGACCCTGGCGCTGACCCTGCCAGCCTCCCTGCGCGTGGCCGTCCTGAGCAAGGGCGAACTGGCGAACGGCTCGACCTACTGGGCCCAGGGGGGCGTCGCAGCCGTGCTGGACGACGCCGACACCGTCGAATCCCATGTCGAGGACACCCTCAACGCCGGCGGCGGCTTGTGCCGCGAAGACGCGGTGCGCTTTACCGTGGAGCACAGCCGCGAAGCCATCGAGTGGCTGATCGCCCAGGGCGTGCCCTTCACCCGCGACGACGAAACCGCCCGGGAAGACGGCGGCTTCGAGTTCCACCTGACCCGCGAGGGCGGCCACAGTCACAGGCGCATCATCCACGCCGCCGACGCCACGGGCGCCGCCATCTTCAACACCCTGCTGGGTCAAGCCCGGCAACGGCCGAATATCGAACTGCTGGAGCAACGGGTCGCCGTCGACCTGATCACCGAGCGAAAACTCGGCCTGCCCGGCAATAAGTGCCTGGGCGCCTATGTGCTCAACCGCGCCAGCGGCCAGGTCGACACCTTCCAGGCCCGCTTCGTGGTGCTCGCCACCGGTGGCGCGGCCAAGGCCTACCTGTACACCAGCAATCCCGATGGTGCCTGTGGCGATGGCATCGCCATGGCCTGGCGCGCCGGCTGCAGGGTCGGCAACCTGGAGTTCAACCAGTTCCATCCGACCTGCCTGTACCACCCCCAGGCCAAGAGTTTCCTGGTCACCGAGGCGCTGCGTGGCGAAGGAGCCCTGCTCAAGCTACCCAACGGCCAGCGCTTCATGCAGCGCTTCGACCCCCGCGCCGAGTTGGCCCCACGGGACATAGTGGCGCGGGCCATCGACCACGAAATGAAGCGCCTGGGGATCGACTGCGTCTACCTGGACATCAGCCATAAACCGGCCGAGTTCGTCAAAACCCATTTCCCCACCGTGTATGAGCGCTGCCTGGATTTCGGCATCGACATCACCCGCGAACCCATCCCCGTGGTACCGGCGGCCCACTACACCTGCGGCGGCGTGGTGGTGGACCAGCAAGGGCACACCGACATACCCGGTCTCTACGCGGTAGGCGAAACCAGCTTCACCGGCCTGCATGGCGCCAATCGCATGGCCAGCAACTCGCTGCTGGAATGCTTCGTCTATGCCCGCGCGGCCGCCGAGGACATTCTCGCCCGGTTCGACACCACGCCCATACCGCCGAGCCTACCGAGCTGGGACGCCAGCCAGGTGACCGATTCCGACGAAGACGTGATCATCGCGCACAACTGGGACGAGTTACGGCGCTTCATGTGGGACTATGTCGGCATCGTGCGCACCAATAAGCGCCTGCAGCGCGCCCAGCACCGGGTGCGCCTGCTGCTGGATGAAATCGATGAGTTCTACAGCAACTACAAGGTCAGCCGCGACCTGATCGAACTGCGCAACCTGGCCCAGGTGTCCGAGCTGATCATCCGCTCGGCCATGCAACGCAAGGAATCCCGGGGCCTGCACTTCACCCTGGATTACCCGGATCAGTTGCCCGAGGCGCGGGACACTATTCTGGTGCCGCCCCTGCATGGCGACCCTGGCGACTGAATTTCAGGCGCACCCTCAAGCGCCTGTGGGTATCCCGCGCCAGCCCATCGCGCGGAATGCACAGTCCACGGGTGCGCCGCTCGCCGAGCAGACGGAAACGCAACACCAGGATCAGCGGCAAGACCAGGCTGTCGGGACGCACCCGCACCGCCTGCCAGCCCTGGGCCAGGCTCCACAGCTGCCAGCCGTCGGCGTTATGCCGCAACCCGCGAAATGCCGCCGGACTGCTTAGCAGTATCTGCCGCGGCAAGACCCAGGCGGCATGGCCGAGGCAACCCAATCCAGCCAATGAACGCGACCACCAGGCCAGGTCCGCGGAAATCAGCGCGGCCCAGGCCAGCACCTGCACGGCGAGATAAAACGCCAGCAACTGGCGGGAGGGACGCCAATGGCATTCGAACCCATCACTTGGGCTGAACACGGTCCAGGATCATCCGTACCATGCGCTGCAAGTCCGGATCGTCCGGCTCACCGCGCTGCATGAACCAGCCGAACATGTCCTGATCCTCGCATTCCAGCAATTTGCGATAGCGTTCGCGGTCCTCGGCATCCAGGTGCGGATAGACCTCTTTCACGAACGGCACCAACAGCACGTCCAGTTCCAGCATGCCGCGACGGCTGTGCCAGAAGAGTCGATTGAGTTCGATAGGGTCAACCATGGAATGGCTCCTTCAAGTGGGCAGGCAGTATAACGGCGTCCGTCACTTACCGGCACCCGCTGACAAGCCTTAAAGGGGGCTCTATGATGGAGCCCCAGTCTTTGACCCAGCGACCCCCATGGCCGACTCAGCGTTTTTTTGCACCCTGTCCCATGAAGGCATTCTGGCCGTACGCGGCCCCGACGCCAGCACCTTTCTCCAAGGCCAGCTGACCTGCAACCTCAACTACCTCACCGAGGACACGGCCAGCCTCGGCGCGCGCTGCACGCCCAAGGGCCGCATGCTTTCGAGTTTCCGCATCCTCAGCGAGACCGACGGCTACCTGTTGGCGATGGCCCGCGAGCTGATCGCGCCGCAACTGGGCGACCTGAACAAATACGCGGTCTTTTCCAAATCCAAGCTCAGTGACGAGAGCGACGCCTGGGTGCGCTTCGGCATCGACGGCGGCGATAAGGCCCTCGAGGGTCTCGGCCTGGACCTGCCCCGGGAGGCCGACAGGGTCGCCCGCGGCGAGGGTCTGCTGGCCATCCGCTTCGCCGACGGCCGCGCCGAACTCTGGGTCCAGGCCAGCGCCGCTGCCAGCGTCCACAGCCGCCTGGCCGAACAACTGAGCGAAGCGCCCCTGAACCACTGGCTGCTGGCGCAGATCCGCGCCGGCATCGGCCAGGTGCTGGCACCCACCCGCGAGCTGTTCATCCCGCAGATGCTCAACCTCCAGGCCCTGGGTGCGGTCAGCTTCAAGAAAGGCTGCTACACCGGCCAGGAAATAGTCGCGCGCATGCAGTACCTGGGCAAGCTCAAGCGCCGCCTGTACCGCCTGGCCCTTGCCGGCGACCAGGTACCGGAGCCGGCCAGCGAACTCTTTTCGCCCAGCCATGGCAGCAGCATAGGCGAGGTGGTCATGGCCGCAGCGCACGCCTCGGGCATCGAACTGCTGGCAGTCCTGCAGGCCGATGCGGTGGCCGACGGCCGCATTCACCTGGGCAGCCTCGAGGGGCCGCCACTGGCCCTGCTGGAACTGCCTTACACCCTGGACCGCGATCGCGAAATCCAGCGTTAACTACACTATTTTAACAGCCGCCTGTTCCAGGGCGGCTTTTTCAAGAGAGCCGTTCATGAGCACACTCGCCGAAAAAGTCCAACGGGACCTGATCAAGGCCATCGACAACGACGACCTGGTCTTGCCCACCCTGCCGGAAGTCGCGCTCAAGGTGCGTGAAGCGGCGGAAGACCCGGACATCAGCATCCTGGCGCTGAGCAAGGTAATCGGCAACGACGCGGCGCTGACCGCCCGCATCATCAAGGTGGTGAACAGCCCGCTGCTGCGCACCAACAAGGAGATCACCGACCTGCAGATGGCCATCAGCCGACTGGGCATCAACTACACCTGCAACCTGGCCACCGGCCTGGCCATGGAGCAGATGTTCCAGGCCACCTCGGACGTGGTCGACCGCAAGATGCGCGAGGTCTGGAATAAGAGCACCGAGATCGCCGGCATCTGCCATGTACTCTGCAAGCACTACACCCGGCTGATGCCCGACCAGGCGACCCTCGCGGGCCTGGTGCACCAGATCGGCGTGCTGCCGATCCTGACCTACGCCGAGGACCATAACGAACTGCTGTCCGACTCCATCAGCCTCGACCATGTGATCGAAAAGATTCACCCCATCATCGGCGACAAGATCCTGCGTACCTGGGAGTTTCCCGAACTGATCGCCATGGTGCCCAGCCAGCATCTGAATTTTTCCCGCAACTCGGCCAAGGTCGATTACGTCGACATCGTCCAGGTCGCCACACTGCAAAGCTACCTGGGCAGCGATCACCCCTTCACCCAGCTGGACTGGCATCAGATCCCGGCCTTCGCCAAGCTGGGCCTCGAGCCGAGCCTGGACATGCATGCCGATGAAGACCTCTCGGCCGCCATGGAAGCGGCCATGAGCATGCTGCAGTAACGCAGTAACGCACTAACAAAGCGGGGTGGGCATGCTAGGCAATTGCCACTAAGCTGAAAGCGTCCGGTTCAGGTCAGCTCCCATGCGCGTGCTCCTTCTGCTGTTTTTCCTGCTCTGCAACCGCCTGCTGGCGGCCGAGCCGCTGCTGTTGACCAACGGCGAATGGCCGCCCTACCTGGGCCAGCAGTTGCCCCACCAGGGGATTGCCTCGCGCATCGTCAGCGAAGCCTTCGCCCTGGAAGGCATCCAGGTGCGCTGGGAGTTCTACCCCTGGGCCCGCGCGCTGCGCCTGGCCGAACGCGGCAAGCGTGCGGGCAGCGCCGTCTGGCTGCGCAGCCCCGAGCGCGAAGCACGCTTTTTCATCAGCGAACCTGTGATCGAAAGCAGTTATCTGCTGTTCCATCGCCGGGACCGCGCCTTCGATTGGCAGACAGTCGAGGACCTCGCCGGTTTGCAGATCGGGGGCGCCATCGATTACGACTATGGCGAGGCCTTTCAGCGCGCCGAACGCGAGGGCCGGCTCAAGGTCCGGCGCCTGAGTAACGAGGAACAGGGCCTGCGCATGCTGCTGGCCGGTCGCCTGGATGTCTTCCCCATGGACAAGGTGGTGGCCTTCGCCCTGCTCCAGGAGCATTTCAGCGCCAGCGAACGCGCTCGCCTGAGCTTCCACCCCTCGCCCTTGCGCAGCGACCCCCTGCACCTGCTGCTGTCGCGCGAGATGCCCGGCAACGCCGAATTGATCTTGCGTTTCAACCAGGGCTTGAAACGCCTCAGGGACAGCGGCCGGGTCGCCCAATACCTGCTGGAGATGCAGCAGCCCCTGAGCCAGGCACCCTAGTCCCCGGGCTCAGTCGACCAGCCTATTCGCCGCAAACGCCACCCGTACCCGCAGACCGCCCTGCTGACCATCGTGCAGGCTGATAGTCGCCCGGTGCGCACTGCAGATCTCCCCGACTATGGCCAGGCCCAACCCCGCCCCATTGCCTTGAACGCTGCGCCTCACACTGCTCCTATAAAAGCGTTCGAAGACCCTTTCCCGCTCCTCGGGCGGAATCCCCGGGCCATCGTCCTCCACCTCCAGCACCGCCGGCGCCGACACCCGCAGTATCACCGTACCGCCCCGCGGGGTA
>DATDTH010000252.1:0-5126 GCA_035290985.1 Pseudomonas sp.
GCTGTGTCGCCCGGGTTGCTGATGGTCAGCGGCGCGGCCAGCTCGCTGCCATCCAGCTTGAGGCCAGGCTGGGCACCGCTCAGCTCGAAGGCGAAGGCACCGCTGTTGAGCGCGGCCGTCCAGGCCGGCTCGGGCTTGGCCAGCAGGCTGCGCCCGGCCAGGTACAGCGCGTTGCGCTCCTGGGTCGAGAGGTACGCCTGGCCCGCCAGTTCGTCGGCCAGGGCGAACAGCCGCTCCTCGCGACTGGTCGCCGCCAGTTCATGCTCCTCCAGCAGGGCCAGGATCAGCGCCTGGTCCCGCAGCGGGCTGCCGTAGTCGGCCAGCCAGTCGTCGGTTTGCCGCGCCCGGCTCAGGCCGATGGCCAGGGCTTCGTCGGCCCGCGGCTGATCGCCCATCTTCTGCAAGGCCACCGACAGCTGCACCAGCGGCAGCCCCGAAAGGGCCATGGCCCGGTGCTCATGGAGGCTGCGCAAGGCCCCCAGGGGCGCCTGCTGGCTGCGGGCCAAGACGTACCCCGCGTACGCCTGTACGGCGAAGCGGGTGTGCTCGGCATTCTGGCTGTAGCTGACCTCGATCAGGCTGCTCTCCTGCAGGTAGCGCAGCAAGCGCTCGTTGGCCTTCTTCAAGGCGTCCGCCGGCACGCCGAAGCCCTGCTCGCGGGCGCGCAGCAGGAAGTCGGTGACATAGGCGCTCAGCCAGTACTCCTCCTCGCCGTCCGCGCCCCACAGGCCGAAGCTGCCGTTCTCGCGCTGCATGCCGAGCAGGCGCTCAATGCCCAGGTCGATGGAGCGCCGGCGCTGTTCATCGGGTTCGCCTTCCAGGCCCAAACGTTTGAGACTGACCGCATCGGCATAGAGCGACGGATAAAGCCCGCTGGTGGTCTGCTCCAGGCAGCCATAGGGGTAGGCCTTGAGCGCGCGGATCTGCTCGCCCAGGTTCAGCGGTGGCCGGCTGGACAGCGCCAGGCGCGCCTCGCGCCCGGCCGGCGCGAAGAACTCCAGCGCGCCGGCCGGCAGGCGCCAGGACTCGCCCATGAGCACCGCGCGGTAGTGCCGGGTCTGCGCCGGATAGGCCGGCCGAACGCCCAGGGTCCAGCTGCGGCTGAGCGGCGGCAGGCTTTCGCCCGGCAAGTCCAGCCCCGTGACCCGGACGTTCAGGCGCCCCTGGCCATAGCCGCCGAGGGCGCGTACCGGAATGCGCAGGGTGGTGCGTTCGCCCTTGGCCAGTTGCAGCGGCGCCATCTGCGGGCCCGGGGTCTGGGCCAGGCTCAGTTGCCCTTCGGCGCTGATCTGCACGTCCAGGCGCTGGGTATGGTCGGTCAGGTTGCTCAGGTCCAGGGCCAGGCTGGTTTCGTCACCACCGGCCATAAAGCGCGGCGCCGACAGTTCGGCGATCAGTGGCGCGGCCACCTGGGTCTTGGCTTCGGCCATGCCGTAGCGCTCGTCGCTCCAGGCCTGGGCCATCAGCCGCAGCTCGCCGTTGAAGTCCGGGATATCCAGGCTGACCTCGCCTTCGCCCTGCGCGTTCAGGGTCAGGGGCTGGCTCTGCAGGGCGACTATCAACACGCTGGTGTCCGGGCGCTTGCCGCCGCCGGCCAGGCCGGCATCCCCGCCAAAGGCCAGGCTGGCCAGACGGTTCTGCCCGGCCTCGATCAATTGGCCGTAGACATCCATCTGGTCGACGCCATAGGCCTTGCGGCCGAACAGGCTGGAGAAGGGGTCAGGGGTCGGGTACTCGGTGATATTGAGGATGCCGACATCCACCGCGGCAAGCAGTACCTGCACCTGTTTCGGCAGGCTGCCATCGGCGTTGCGCGCCTTGACCTTGACCTTCAGCGGCTGGTTGGGGCGCATCTTCTGCGGCGCCTCCAGGCTCAGCGCCAGCTTGCGCGGCGCCCGTTCCAGGGGCAGGTGCAGCAGGCCGACGGCGCGTTTCGGGGTGGTCGCCGCCTTGCGCTCGCCAGGCCGGATCACCAGGGCGCTGACGTACAGGTCATGCCGCGCCCAGTCCTCGGCCAAGGGAATGTCGAAGCTCTTGCCCTCGGCCGGCACCTCGATTTCCTGCCACCAGAGCGGCCCATCGCTGGATTCCACCAGCAGGTAGCCGCTGCCGGCGGCCGGCGGCGTGACCGTGACCCGGGCGCTGTCGCCGGCCGCGTAGGCCGGTTTGTCCAGGGCCAGCTTGACCTGGTCCGGACGCACCGCGCCGCCCTCGGCGTTGTCCTGCCAACGGTAGCCGGCCCAGAAGCGCAGGCTGCTGACCAGGCCGGTCTGCGGGTCTTCCACCTCGACCCGATAGGGGCCCCACTCCACCGGAAAGCTGACCTTGACGGTGCCGCCCTGGGCCACGCTCAGGGTCTCTTCGTTGAGGTTCAGGTATTTTTCGTTGAAGTGGTAACTCCAGCCGTCGTCGGAAAAATTCCAGTAATAGTCGCGGCGCTCGCGCACCAGGCGCACCTTGAGGTTCTCGGCGGCCAGCTTGTTGCCGGCGGGGTCGGCCACCAGCAGCTCGAACTCGGCCAGGCTGTCGGCATCCACCTCCTCGCCCTCGAACAGGCCGCGCAGGCCAGGCAGGCGCTCGGCCGGCCAGACCGGCTGGACGATGCGCCGGGTGATGGGACGGCCGCCAGATTCCTGCAGGCTGGCTTGCAGGATCAGCTTGAGGGGTGACTTGGCCTCGGCCCAGCGGGTTTCCACTTCGAGACGGGTCTTACCCTCGGCATCCAGCGTGGTTTCGTCCAGCTCCAGGTCCTGGCTCAGCTCTTCCTCGCTGACCGAACCGAACTGGTAACCGGGCAGCGTGGCCACCGCCTCGCGCAACGGCCGTACATAAAGCTGGCCGGTCAGGCGATTGCCGGCGGCCGGCGCGCCATAGAGGTAACGCCCGGTCACCGCGAACGCGGCGTTGTCGGTTGGGGCGAAGGGTGTGTCGCTGCCCTTGAGTTCCAGGGCCAGGCGTTCGGGGAGGAAATCCTCCACCAGGAACTCGTACAACTGGGGCTTGCCGTCGCCCAGGTCGAACACCAGTTGCCAGCGCCCGGTCGGCGCCTCATCGGCCAGTGGCAACGGGTATTGATAGAGGCCGGACGCGCCCGCCTCCCAGACGAACTTGCGGCTGACCTGCTCGTCCGGCCGACGCACCTCGACATTCACCGGCAGGGTTTTGACCGCGCGGCCATCGGCGTCGCGCAGCAGGCCATTGAGCAGCACGGTCTCGCCGGGCCGGTAGAGGTCCCGCGGGCCGAACACGAAGAACTGCAGCGGGTGGGCCTGGGGGCCGTCGATCTTGAACTCCGCCAGGTCCAGCGCGGCATTGGCCAGGCGCAGCAGGCTGACCTCGGCGCCCTGGCGGGCCAGCAGCACCTCGGCCTTGGCCGCCAGCGGTAGCTCGGCATGCCCGGCGCCATCGGTGGCCGCGCTGGCCAGGATGCGACCTTCGCCGTCCAGCAGTTCGAGGGCGACCTTGTCCAGGGCCTTGCCGCCCTCCAGGGCCTGGGTGAAGACGTCCAGGCGATTCTGGTAGCGGTGGGCGGACAGGCCGATATCGCTGAGGGTGAACAGGGTCGCCGGCTGCGAGTAGTGGTAGTCGCCAGCCGCGCGCATCACCGCCAGGTAGACGCCGGGGGTCTTGAACGGCTCGAGGCCGGCAATCGGCAGCAGCAGGGTTTCCCGGGTATTGCGCGCGGGCTTCAGGTCGAATCGCCCGCCATAGACCAGCTCGGCCAGGGGCAGCAGGGATTCGGCTTCCCAATACTCCAGGCTGCCGCCATTGCCCCACTTGGCGAGAAAGGCGGGCAGGGCTTCATCCTTGATGCGGAAGAACTCGACATTGACCTTGTCGACGTTCAGCGCGATCACCGGCAGGCCTTCGGCCAGGCGCGTGGGCAGCAAGGAACCGCGGCTGGCGAAGCCGACGCTGGCCTGCAGGTCGCGGGTCTCCAGGCGGCTGATCTGTTCCTTGGCCAGGCTGGCGCCATTGACCCCGCGCAGGCCGGCATCCACGGTCAGCACCAGCTTGCGCTGGGGCTCCAGGTGACGCAGACGCAGCTCCATCAGGTTGTCCGACAGCTCCCAGGCGCCATCCACCTTGCCGGCCTTGCTGTCGACCAGGTGCAGCCGTTCGGCGAAGGGTTGTTCCGGATCCAGGGGCACCGAGAAGGTCACGGCCAGCACACTGGCGCCGTCCAGTTGCACTTCCGAGACGTCCACCTGGGTCAGTTCGCGACCGGCATAGCGCTTGGCCAATGCCACCAGGTCGCGCTCCGCACGGGGTTTGCTCGCCACGTTCGGCTCGCTGACCTGCTCGACCGCCGCAGGCGGGGCCTGGGTCGCCACGCCGGGCTGCTCGGAGGTGGACGAATCACAGGCACTGAGCAAGCTCAGCACCAGTGCCAGAAGCAATCCTTTCTTCGGCATTGCAGACTCCCGACAGATGGTGGCGCGAAGGGCGAACTATAGCCGAGCGCCGGTCGGGGAACGAGGCAAACGCAGCGCTATCGCGATGGGCCCACAGGATTTCTCGATCCGGGCCGCGCCCATAAATCCCTGTCGGCGCTGGCGCACCTTATATACTGCCGCCTGCCCTCTCCCCCAGGAACAGTCCCCCGATGTGGCTACGCGACGCCTGGCAGCACGCACCGACCCAACGCAAGGTCTGGGCCCTCGCCACCCCCATGATCCTGTCCAACCTGTCGGTGCCCCTGGTGGCCCTGGTCGACAGCGCGGTGATCGGCCACCAGCCCCACGCCCATCAGCTCGCGGCGGTGGCGGTCGGTGGCACCCTCTACACCCTGCTGGCCTGGACCCTGGTATTCCTGCGCATGGGCATCACCGGTTTCGCCGCCCAGGCGGCCGGCCGGGAGGACGGCGGCGCCGTGCGCCAGACCCTCGTCCAGGGCCTGCTGCTGGGGCTGGGCCTGGCCTTGCTGCTGGCGCTGCCGGCGGTGCCCCTCAGCGCCATGGCCCTGGACCTGATGCAATCGGAGCCGGCGCTCCGGCAACTGGCCGGCGACTACTTCAGCACGCGCCTGTTCGGCCTGCCGGCCGCGCTGATCAGCTACGCCCTGGTCGGCTGGTTCCTCGGCCTGCAGCGTGCCCGGGCGGCCCTGGCGGTCCTGCTCTGCACCA
>DATDTH010000253.1:0-7635 GCA_035290985.1 Pseudomonas sp.
CGCCCAGTTGGCGCAGGGCGCGGCGGTTTTCCGTGACCAGTTGTTCGGCGGCGCGATCGGCCTGGTAGGGGTGGGCGGCGTAGCCGATCTGGCGCAGGGTCGCGAGCAGCTGGCTGAGGGGCAACTGGGCCGCGTTCCAGCTGACCTGCAGGCGGTGATTGGACAGGTTGAGGCTGGCTTCGGCCACCCCCGGCAAGGCGCGCAGGTGCTTTTCGATCAGCCAGCCGCAGGCGGCGCAACTGATGCCTTCGATCATCAGGCGGGTGCTGCTCAGCTCGCCCTCGTGACGGACGAAGGGTTGCTGGACGTCAGCACGGTCGTAGAGCGCCAGTTCGTCGCTCAGCGCCTGGGGCAGGGCTTCCGGGTTGGCCGCGGTCTCGCTGCGGTGCCGGTAGTAGCCCTCCAGACCGCCAGCGACTATGGCGGCGGCGACCGCCTGGCAGCCCGGGCAGCAGAGCGCGCGGGTCTCGCCCAGCACCTGGGTTTCGAAGCGCCGGCCGGCGGGGACCGGCAGGCCGCAGTGGTAGCAGGCTGTCGGCTGGCTCATCGGGTCAGGGGCCGGGCACTGCGTCCCGGTGAAGCCTTACTGGGCTGGCAGCGGCAGTTCATAGGTCTGCCCGGTCTTCAGGGTCTGTTCCTCGAACAGGCGCCACTCCTTGCCGCCTTCCTGGCCGAGCACTTCGACAAAGCGCCGGCCGATCACCGCATCCTGCATCTGGCCCCTGTAGTGGGTGGCGTCCACCGGTTGCAGCACGATGCGCCTGTCCTTCTCCGGCTGGGTCGGCGAGATCAGGTTCAGAGTCAGTTGGGCCGGGCGGCTGATGCCGCTGAGTTCGAGTTCGGCGGTGCCGGTTTCCTCGTTCAGGCTCAGGCGGGCGGCCATCTTCAGGCGTTTGGCCAGGTTCTCCCGTTCCAGCGACTGGTTGATGCCCTTGCCCGCATCGTAGTAGTTGGTCGACACCAGGCTATCGGCGAACCAGATCGAGGCGGTCAGCAGGCTCAGGCCGAGCACCACGGCGAAGGCCAGGATGCTCAGGATGAACCAGGGCCAGAACTGCTTGTACCAGGGAAGAATCGGTGTTTCGGGCTGCATGGGATTCCTAGGGTTAACGAACGCTGGGGCCGATGAAACGGCTGTCGGCATCGCTCTGGATGCTGGCATCGTCGGCGGACTGGACGCGGAACAGTATCGTATTGGTGCTGGACGGCAGTTGCTCTGGGTCGATGGACAGTTCCACCGGCACCGACAGCACTTCGCCGGCCAGGGCCTTGATTTCGCGCTTGCCCTCGTAGGCCAGGCCCTCGAGGCCGCTGGCTTCGATGATGAAGGTCTGGTCGTTCTGCGCCTTGTTCATGATCTTCAGGGTGTAGACGTTCTCGATCCGGCCTTCCTCGTTTTCGCGGTAGAGCACCCGGTCCTTGAGCACGTCGAGTTCGACCAGCGAGCGGTCCATCACGGCATAGGCGAACACGCCGAACATGGCCGTCAGGGCGACCGCATAGCCGATCAGGCGCGGGCGGACCATATGGGTCTTCTGCCCGGCGAGGTTGTGTTCGGTGGTGTAGCTGATCAGCCCCTTGGGGTAGTTCATCTTGTCCATGATGCTGTCGCAGGCGTCGATGCAGGCGGCGCACCCGATGCACTCGATCTGCAGGCCGTCACGGATGTCGATGCCGGTCGGGCAGACCTGCACGCACATCAGGCAGTCGACGCAGTCGCCCAGTCCCTGGGCCTGGTAGTCGGCGCCTTTCTTGCGCGGTCCACGGCGTTCGCCCCGACGCGGATCGTAGGAGACGATCAGGGTGTCCTTGTCGAACATCACGCTCTGGAAGCGGGCGTAGGGGCACATATAGATGCACACCTGCTCGCGCAGGTAGCCGGCGTTACCATAGGTGGCGAGGGTGAAGAAGCCGATCCAGAACAGCGCCCAGCCTTCGATTTGCAGGCTGAACAGGCCGAGAAGCAATTCGCGAATCGGCGTGAAATAGCCGACGAAGGTCAGCGCCGTGACCAGGGAAACCCCCAGCCAGATGCTGTGCTTGCCCAGCTTGCGCAGGAATTTCTGCCCGCTCATGGGCGCCTTGTCCAGCTTGATGCGCTGGTTGCGGTCGCCTTCGGTGACCTTTTCCGCCCACATGAACACCCAGGTGAACACGCTTTGCGGGCAGGTGTAACCGCACCAGATGCGCCCGGCCCAGACCGTGATGAAGAACAGGCCGAAGGCGCAGATGATCAGCAGGGCGGAGAGCAGAACGAAGTCCTGGGGCCAGAAAGTGGCGCCGAAGACATGGAATTTGCGCGCCGGTAGGTCCCACCAGACGGCCTGACGGCCGTTCCAGGTCAACCAGACGGTGCCGAAATAGAGGAGGAATAGCAGGCCGCCGCCCACCACCCGCAGCTTGCGAAACAGGCCGGTGAAGGCGCGGGTGTAGATTTTTTCGCGCTTGGCGTAGAGGTCGACGCTCTCGACGACCTTGGGCGGGGTGATGTCTTGTACGGAAATCTTATCGCTCATCTCGCTCATCGTTGCGTACCACTGCGGTTGGTTGGTGCCCCGGTCGATACGTGTCGACCGGGGTCAATGGCCTGCTGCTCATGGTACGCCTGACGAGAACCTGACAGATGCGACAGGTCGTCGCGTCTGCATGAGCCGCCTTATGGCTGCTCGGTTTTCTGCGACAGGCTGTAAACGTAGGCGGCCAGCAGGTGCACTTTGTCGTTACCCAGCAGATCTTTCTGTGCCGGCATCTGACCGTTACGCCCATAACGCAGGGTCTGTTGGACCTGGGCGAAACTCGAGCCGTAAAGCCAGGTACGGTCGGTCAGGTTTGGCGCGCCGAAGGCTTGCTGCCCCTTGGCGTCGGCACCATGGCAGACTACACAACTGGCCTTGAAGATCTCTTGACCTGCGGCAACGTCGACGCCTTCGGGGTTCTTCGCACCGGACAGGCTGCGCACGTAAGCGGTGACGTTCTTGATCCCGGTTTCACCCAGGATGTCTTTCCAGGCCGGCATGGCGGCGATCCGGCCACCCATGATGGTGGTCTTGATGGTGTCCGGCTCGCCGCCGTACAGCCAGTCCTTGTCGGTCAGATTGGGGAAGCCGTAGGCGCCCTTGGCATCCGAACCGTGGCAGACCGAGCAGTTGGAGGCGAACAGGCGCCCGCCCATTTTCAGGGCCTGCTCGTCCTGGGCCACCTGGGCGATGGGCATGCTGGCGTATTTGGCGAACAGCGGGCCGTACTGCTTGTCGGCCTTGAACATTTCCTTTTCCCACTCGTGCACACCGGTCCAGCCGGTCTTGCCGTCGGCGAAGGCCTGCTTGCTCTCGGCATCGACATGCTCGAAACCGGGCATCAGGCCTTTCCAGTTGCCCATGCCCGGGTAGATCACCAGGTAGCCGATGGCGAACACCAGGGTGCCGACGAACAGCATGAACCACCACTTGGGCAGCGGGTTGTCGTATTCCTCGATCCCGTCGAAGGAATGGCCGACCGTGTCTTCGGTGGCATCCTTACGCTGGCCCTTGCGGGTGGCGAATAGCAGCCAGGTCAGCGCCACCAGGGTGAAGCTGGTCAGGATGATGATGTACCAATGCCAGAATGTGGTCATTCGCTCTTACTCCCAGAAGCTTGCTCTTCACGCTTTTCGGATTCGGTCTTGTCGGCGAAGGGCAAGTTGGCGGCGTCGTCGAAGCTTTTCTGGCGTTTGCCGTTATAGGCCCAGACCACGACGCAGATGAACGCGATGAACACCAACAGGGTGCCCAGGCCACGAAGCATTCCGATATCCATGAGTGCGTTACCGTTTGTTCTTGATTGAAGTGCCCAGGACCTGGAGGTAGGCCACCAGGGCGTCCATCTCGGTCTTGCCGGCCACGGCTTCCTTGGCACCGGCGATATCCGCATCGGTGTAGGGCACGCCCAGGGTGCGCATGGCGCTCAACTTGGCGGCCGTATGCTTGCCATCGAGCTTGCGTTCCACCAGCCAGGGGTAGGCGGGCATCTTCGACTCGGGCACCACGTTGCGCGGGTTGTACAGGTGGGCGCGTTGCCATTCGTTGGAATAGCGACCACCGACCCGTGCCAGGTCCGGACCGGTGCGCTTGGAGCCCCAGAGGAAGGGGTGCTCCCAGACGCTTTCGCCGGCGACCGAATAGTGACCGTAGCGCTCGGTCTCGGCGCGGAACGGCCGGATCATCTGCGAGTGACAACCGACGCAGCCGTTGGCGATATAGATGTCGCGGCCTTCCAGTTGCAGGGCGGTGTAGGGCTTGAGGCCCTCGACCGGCTCATTCACCGAGGCCTGGAAGAACAGCGGGACTATCTGCACCAGGCCGCCCAGGCTGACCGCGAGTACGACCAGCAGCGCCATGAGGCCGACGTTTTTCTCCACTACTTCATGGTTATTCATCAGTGAGCTCCCTCGACGACGAATTTTGCGGCGGCTTGCATGTCAGCCGCCTGGGCCGCGAGCACGGTGCGCCAGGTGTTGTAGGCCATCAGCAACATGCCGGTGAGGAAGATCGCACCCCCCAGCGCGCGCACGATAAAGCCGGGATGACTGGCTTCCAGGGCTTCGACGAAGGAGTAGGTGAGGGTGCCGTCTTCGTTGACCGCGCGCCACATCAGGCCCTGGGTGATGCCGTTGACCCACATGGAAGCGATATAGAGCACGGTGCCGATGGTCGCGAGCCAGAAGTGCGCGTTGATCAGGCCGATGCTGTGCATCTGCTTGCGGCCATAGACCTTGGGGATCAGGTGGTACATGGCGCCGATGGAGACCATGGCAACCCAGCCGAGGGCGCCGGCGTGTACGTGGCCGATGGTCCAGTCGGTGTAGTGGGACAGGGCGTTGACGGTCTTGATGGCCATCATCGGACCTTCGAAGGTCGACATGCCGTAGAAGGCCAGGGACACCACCAGGAAGCGCAGGATCGGGTCGCTGCGCAGCTTATGCCAGGCGCCCGAAAGGGTCATCATGCCGTTGATCATGCCGCCCCAGCTCGGTGCGAGCAGGATGATGGACATGGCCATGCCCAGGCTCTGGGCCCAGTCCGGCAGCGCGGTGTAGTGCAGGTGGTGCGGACCGGCCCAGATATAGAGGGTGATCAGCGCCCAGAAGTGCACGATGGACAGGCGATAGGAGTAGATCGGACGCTCGGCCTGCTTGGGCACGAAGTAGTACATCATCCCCAGGAAGCCGGCGGTGAGCAGGAAACCCACGGCGTTGTGGCCGTACCACCACTGGATCATCGCGTCGGTGGCACCGGCATACAGGGAGTACGACTTGAAGGCGTACACCGGGATGGCCATGCTGTTGACGATATGCAGCATGGCCACGGTGAGGATGAATCCGCCGTAGAACCAGTTGCCGACATAGATGTGGCTGACCTTGCGCTTGACGATGGTGCCGAAGAACACGATCGCATAGGTGACCCAGACGAGGGTGATCAGGATATCGATCGGCCATTCCAGCTCGGCGTATTCCTTCGAGCCGGTAAAGCCCAGGGGCAGGGTGATCACCGCCGCCACCAACACCGCTTGCCAACCCCAGAAGGTGAAGGCGGCCAGGGAATCGGAAATCAACCGGGCCTGGCTGGTGCGTTGCACCACGTAATAGGAGGTGCCGAGCAGCGCGCAGCCGCCGAATCCGAAGATCACTGCGTTGGTGTGCAAGGGTCGCAGACGACCGAAGGTCGTGTATTCCAGACCGAAGTTCAGTTCGGGCCAGACCAGTTGGGAGGCTATCAGTACACCTATAGCCATCCCAATGACACCCCAGACCACCGTCATCACGGCGAACTGGCGGACCACCTTATAGTTATAAGCAGTCGGATTGATTGCTGAGCTCATGCTTGGGATTCCACGGTTAATGGAGTTTTCTAGGGGACAAAAAACGGCCGGCAGTATGGAGAAAGCAAGTTTCCATTGCAACGACACCTGCCTGTCCAATCAGGCGCTTAGCGCGATTGGACGCGTCGTTCAACCCTGCAGCCATGGGGTTGGCCGAAGGCACGGCCATGGCCTGGAAAGCGGTGCAAAGAAAGGAATCGCCTGGCAATGAAGGACGATGGCGACTGTATGCCAGTCTAGTCCAGCTTCGGCGGGCTGCGGGGCGTTGCCGCGCAGGGGTGCGACACTCGGCCGCAGTGGAGAGGGGCGAAAGGTTGCGCGGGACGGGGCGGTATGCGGCGGGTCGAGCGAGGGTTGGGTTGGCGACACCCCGAGGGTGTCGCCAGGGTCGGACTTATTGTGCTTGCGGGGCTGGTTGCGACAGGCTGAGGACATAGGCCGCCAGCACATGCACCTTGTCCTGGCCCAGGTACTGTTCCTGGGCAGGCATCTGGCCATTGTGGCCGTGGCGAATGGTCTGTTGCAACTGGGCCAGGCTGGAGCCGTAGATCCAGCTGCCGGTCTTGGTCAGGTCCGGTGCGCCCATCATCGCCATGCCCTGGCCCGACGCGCCATGGCAGGCCTGGCAGTTGGCGCTGAACAACTGCGCGCCGGCGGCCAGGTCGACCGTGGTGCCTTTGGGCAGTTCCAGGCCGGCCAGTTCGGTGCGGACATAGGCGGCGACGTTCTTCACGCCGTCGTCACCGAGAATGGCACCCCAGGCCGGCATGGCGGCCATGCGCCCTGCCAGGATGGTGGCTTTGACGGTGTCCGGCTCGCCGCCCCAGCGCCAGTGCTTGTCGGTCAGGTTGGGGAAACCCACCATACCCTTGGCATCGGAGCCGTGGCAGACCGAGCAGTTGATGGCGAACAGGCGGCCACCCATCTTCATGGCTTGCGCGTCTTTAGCCACTTCAGTCAGGGGCATGGCGGCATATTTGGCGAAGATCGGCCCATATTCGGCGTCAGCTTCGTCCACTTCGTTCTGCCACTGCTTGACCTGGGTCCAGCCGTCGTAGCCGGGCAGCACGCCCTGCCAGTTGCCGAGGCCCGGGTAGAGGACTAGGTAACCGACGGCGAAGACGATGGTGCCGATGAACAGCATGAACCACCACTTGGGCAACGGATTGTCGTACTCCTCGATGCCGTCGAAGCTGTGGCCCATGGTTTTTTCAGTGACACCCTTGGACTCGCCCTTGCGGGTGGCGAAGACCAGCCAGAGCAAGGCCAGCAGGGTCCCGACGGTGAGCAGGGTGATATACCAGCTCCAGAAAGTGGTCATGGCTGAGGGCTCCTCACAACAGGCTGGGGTTCGTCGGCGAAGGGCAGCAGGGCCGCCTGGTCGAAACTGGATTGGCGTTTGCTGCTATAGGCCCAGAGCACCACGCTGGCGAAGGCGATCAGCACCAGCAAGGTGCCGAGGCCGCGCAGGGTGCCGATGGAGAAAAGGTCGATTGGCATCACGCTTACCTTTTGTTCTTGATTGAGGTGCCCAGGATCTTGAGGTAGGCCACCAGGGCATCCATCTCGGTCTTGCCGGCCACGGCTTCCTTGGCACCGGCGATATCCGCATCGATGCAGGGCACGCCCAGGGTGCGCATGGCGCGCAGCTTGGTGGCCGTGTCCTCGCCGGTCAGGTGGGTTTCCACCAGCCAGGGGTAGGCGGGCATCTTCGACTCGGGCACCACGTTGCGCGGGTTGTACAGGTGGGCGCGTTGCCATTCGTTGGAATAGCGACCA
>DATDTH010000254.1:0-3646 GCA_035290985.1 Pseudomonas sp.
CCGGCGAGCGCCGCCGGCGCGGCCAGCTGGTCTTCCGGGCGCACTTCGCCCAGGGCGCGGTGCAGGGTGCCATAGAGAAAATCGTGGACCATGCGCCCATCGCGAAAGCGCACCTCATGCTTGGTCGGATGGACATTGACGTCGACCACCGCCGGGTCGATCTCCAGGAACAGCACGAAGGTCGGGTGCCGGCCATTGAACAGCACGTCGCGATAGGCCTGGCGCACCGCATGGGCCACCAGCTTGTCGCGCACCGCGCGTCCGTTGACGTAGAAATACTGCAAGTCCGCATTGGATCGGGAGAAGGTCGGCAACCCGACCCAGCCCCAGAGGCGCAGGCCATTGCGCTCGACCTCCAGGGGCAGCGCCTGCTCCAGGAACCCCGGGCCGCAGATCGCCGCCACGCGCCGGGCCCGGCCGGCGTCATCCGGCGCCTCGTGCAGGGTCAGGACCTGCTTGCCGTTATGCCGCAGGTGAAAAGCCACGTCGAAGTGCGCCAGGGCCAGGCGCTTGATCACTTCCTGCAGGTGATCGAATTCGGTTTTTTCCGTCTTGAGAAACTTGCGCCGCGCCGGTGTGTTGAAGAACAGGTCACGCACCTCCACCGAGGTGCCGACCGGGTGCGCCGCCGGCTGCACCCGCGGCGCCATGTCGCGACCTTCGGTCTCCACCTGCCAGGCCTGCTCGGCCGCCAGGGTACGCGAGGTCAGGGTCAGGCGGGCCACCGAGCTGATCGAGGCCAACGCCTCACCACGAAAGCCCAGGCTGACCACCTGCTCCAGGTCTTCCAGCTCGCGGATCTTGCTGGTGGCATGGCGCGCCAGGGCCAGGGGCAGGTCGTCGGCGGCGATGCCGCCACCGTCGTCGCGCACCCGCAGCAACTTGACCCCACCTTGTTCGACGTCCACCTCGATGCGCCGGGCGCCGGAGTCCAGGCTGTTTTCCAGCAGTTCCTTGATCACCGACGCCGGACGCTCGACCACCTCGCCCGCGGCGATCTGGTTCGCCAGGCGCGGGCTGAGCAGCTGGATCCGCGCCAGCTCGGCTGCGCCACTCACGGCTGCACCGCCAGGGCGGTGGCGGGAATATTCAGGGTCTGGCCGACCTTGAGGTTGTCGTTCTTCAGGCCATTGGCGCTGCGCAGGGCGCCCAGGCTGACCTGATAGCGCTGGGCGATCAGCGCCAGGCTCTCACCGGAGCTGACCAGGTGCTCGCGCGGCCCCGGGGCGAGCTTGCCCTCGTCGCGCAACCAGGCGATGTAGGTGCCCGGGGGCGGATTCTGCTGGAAGAACTGCCGCACGCCGCTGTGAATGGAGCGCGCCAGGGCCTGCTGATGGCTGGCCGTGCCGAGCTTGCGCGCCTCGTTCGGATTGGAGATGAAGCCGGTTTCCACCAGGATCGACGGGATATCCGGCGACTTGAGCACCATGAAGCCAGCCTGCTCGACCCGGCGCTTGTGCAGCGGGGTGATGCGGCCCATGTTGCTCAGCACCTTCTGGCCGATATTCAGGCTCGAGGACAGGGACGCGGTCATCGACAGGTCCAGCAGCACCCCGGCCAGCATGCGGTCCTTGTCATCCAGGCTGACATTGCCGGCGCCGCCGATCAGGTCGGACTGGTTCTCGCTGTCCGCCAGCCAGCGGGCGGTCTCCGAGGTGGCGCCGCGATCGGACAGGGCATAGACCGAGGCGCCAAAGGCCTGGGCCCGGGGCGCGGCGTCGGCATGGATGGAGACGAACAGGTCCGCGCCCTTCTTGCGGGCGATCTCGGTGCGCCTGCGCAACGGAATGAAATAGTCGCCAGTGCGCACCAGTTCGGCGCGAAAGCCCTTGTCCGCGTTGATCTGCCGCTGCAGTTCCTTGGCGATGGACAGGGTCACGCCCTTTTCGTACTGCTTGTTCGGCCCGATGGCGCCGGGATCCTCGCCGCCGTGCCCGGCATCGATGGCGATCACGATCGCGCGCTTGCCATTGGGCACCGGCGTCAACTTGAGCGCGGGCCGAGTCGGCGCCGCCTCCGAAGGCAACACCGGCACCGGCAGCGCGGGGCGCGCGGCCCCGGCCACAGCGCTCGGGGGCAGTACGGGCGCGGACTCCGCCGCCGGGTCGAACAGGTCGACCACCAGGCGGTGGCCGTACTGCTGATTGGGCGCCAGGCTGAAGCTTTTCGGGGTGACCGCGGACGACAGGTCGATGACCAGGCGCAACTCGGTGGGGCTGCGCTGGGCCGAACGCACCGCGGTAATTGGGGTATTGCTCAGGGACAGCTGAGCGAACGAGGTCGCCAGGCGGGCATCGCTGACATCGATCACCAGGCGATTGGGCGCCGTCAGGGTGAACACGCTGTGCTGCACCGGACCGGACAGGTCGAACACCAGGCGCGTATTGTCCGGTGCCCGCCACAGCCGCACGCCGCGCAGATCCGAAGCGGCGAAGACCTCGGCGGCCAACACCGCCCATAACACACCGCTAACCAGCGCGCTGATGCGCATACCCGACCCCATTATTCATTTATCCTGCATTGGCCAATCGCGCGCACCAGCTTTCGCCGCGGGGCCCATGGGGCACCAGTCGCAGCGAACGGCCACCCGTTAGCGGGGTTATGGTAATGGTCAGGTCGGCCTTTGGCAAAAAACCCGCACCGCGCTGCGGCCATTCGATCAGGCACAGGGCATCGTTCTCGAAGTAATCGCGAATACCGAGGAATTCCAGCTCCTCCGGGTCGGCCAGGCGGTACAGGTCGAAGTGAAAGGCCCGTCGCTCGCCCAGCTCGTAGGGTTCCACCAGGGTGAAGGTCGGACTCTTGACCGCCCCGACATGCCCCAGGCCGCGGATGATGCCCCGCGACAGGGTGGTCTTGCCGGCCCCCAGGTCGCCATGCAGGTAGAGGATGCCGCGTCCGTCCGTGATCCGGGCGATCCGCGCACCGAGTTCGAGCATGGCGTTTTCGTCGGCGGCGTACAGGGTCAACTCAGGCACGGGGATTGTTCCTCCATTAATTCACGAATGACCGGCGGCAGTTCGCTGGCCAGCAGGCCGCGGCCCTTGGTTCCCAGTCGCTCGCCGGCACAGGCGTGCAGCCAGACCCCCAGGCGGGCCGCGGCCCAGGCGTCCAGGCCCTGGGCCAGCAAGGCGCCGATCAGGCCGGCCAGCACATCGCCCAGACCCGCGCTGGCCATGGCCGGATGCCCGCGATCGCACAGGGCCAGGGCGCCCTCTGGCGTCGCGATCAGGGTGCCGGCCCCCTTGAGCACCGTCACCGCCTGGTATTTGTCGGCCAACGCCAGCGCCGCCGTCGGTCGATCGGCCTGCACCTCGGCCGTCGACAGGCCGAGCAGGCGCGCGGCCTCGCCCGGATGGGGGGTGATCACGCTGTCACCAGGCAGGGACCAGCCCCCCTGGGCCAGCAGATTCAAGGCATCGGCATCCCAGACCTGGGGCACCCAGCAACTGGCCGCCACAGATAGCAGGCTTCGCCCCCAGGCCGCCTGCCCCAGGCCCGGCCCCACCACCAGCACGCTGGCCCGTCCAGCCAGCGCCAGCAGTTGATTGGCCGAGGCCACGGCCTGGCTCATCAGTTCCGGGCAGCGGGCCAGGGCCGCCGAAAGATGCTCGCCACGGGTGGCCAACGAGACCAGACCGGCCCC
>DATDTH010000255.1:0-8353 GCA_035290985.1 Pseudomonas sp.
CCCAGGCGCCGACCGTGCGCGAGGCGGCCCGCGCGCTGATCCGCTACGAGCCGCTCTATGCCTCCAACTACCGCGGCCAGTCGAGCCTGCATGAAGACGCACACGGGGCCTGGCTGCGCTTCTACTCCATCAGCCCCTATAACGCCTACAATCGCTTCGTGATCGACTCGGTCATGGCCAGCTGGCTGTGCCAGCTCGGTCACCTGGCGGGTCAGGCCCTGCTGCCGGTCAGGCTCGAGATCGAATTCCCCGCGCCGCTCTATGCCCCGCGCTATGCCGAGCTGTTCGGCTGCCCGGTGGAGTTCGGCGCCCAGGCCAATCAATTGCGCCTGAACCAGGCCAGCCTGGCGCTGCGCAACCCCGAGCACTGCCCGAGCACCTGGCAGCACCTGCTGGAAATCTGCGAGCGCGAGCTGGATGTGCTAACCCGCACCCGCAGCCTGCGCGAGCGCATCACGCAATTGCTCGGACCGCTGTTGAACGGCCGGGAACCCGACCTGGAAGAAGTGGCGGCGCGCCTGCAACTGCCCACCTGGACCCTGCGGCGCAAGCTGGCCGAGGAAGGCACGCAGTTCCGCAGCATTCTCAACGACACCCGCCGCGACCTGGCCATGGCCTATATCCGCGACACCGAACTGGCCTTCGGCGAGATCGCCTACCTGCTCGGCTTCGCCTCCGCCGAAGCCTTCCAGCGCGCCTTCAAACGCTGGAACGCCCAGACCCCCGGTGAATTCCGCCGCGCCCAGCGCAAGCTCTAAAGTCACGGTGTAGGCTGGTGTAGAGCGAAGCGAAACCCAGCTAATGGCCATGCTGGGTTTCGCCGAACGGCAGCTCTTCCCAGCCTACGAACTACGCCCTCATCTCGAAGTGCATCCGGCTTACAGCTCCGTCGCATCGTCCGCCGGCTCGGGCGGGTCCAGCTCGACGGCGCGCTGTTCGAGCAATTCTTCCTGGTACTCATCCATAGGGATACTCCTTCCTTATCAGGCTGCGCCTGCCGGGCAAGCGCGCAGCCTGTAGATTAAAACGTATCGATGAACAGAAGATGACGACCAACCCGAAGCCCCGTGGCCGCCGCCGACGCACATCTGCGAACTTACCGAGAGACGCGCGGCTCGACAAGTCGTTCAGTGGGGGTTTCGCGGGGCAAATGTTGCGATTTGCGACAACCACCACGGGGTCGTGGGGGCTTGCCGCACGGGGCTATTCGTTGAGTGCCCCCAGCAGGTGCAGGCGCTGCCGATTGGCCCGCCACCAGGGCTGTAGGGCATCGCCGGGCATGGGTTTGGCGATAAAGTATCCCTGGGCCTCACCGCAGCCCAGGGTTCGCAGCAGCAGCCAGTCCTCACGGGTTTCCACGCCCTCGGCCACCACCTGCAGGTTCAGCTTGCGGGCAATATCCAGGGCGCTTTCCAGCAGAATGCGCAGGTGTCGGCTCTGACTCGCGCCATTGACGAAGGCACGGTCCACCTTCAGTTCAGTACAGGGCACCCGCGACAGCTGCAACATGCAGGAGAAACCGGTGCCGTAGTCGTCCACCGACAGGCCGAAGCCCTTGAGGCGCAGCCGTGCCAGGGTGCCCAGGGTCATGCTCAGGTCGGTCATGATCGCGCTCTCGGTGATTTCCAGAATCACGAAGCGCGGCGCGATGCCGCTGGCCGCGACGCGGTCGATGATCGCATCGGCCAAGCGCGAATCGGCCAGGGAGCGGGCCGACAGGTTGATGGAAAAACTCAGCGGCAGGTCCGCCTCGTGCCAGGCGCGGCAATAGTCCAGGGACAGGTCGAGCATGCGCAGGGTCACGTCCGAAATGTACGGACTGCCTTCGATCAGCTCGATGAAACTAGCCGGTGCCAGCAAGCCATGCTGCGGATGCTGCCAGCGAATCAACGCCTCGACACCCCTGAGCAGGCCCTCGCGCAACGACACCTTGGGCTGAAAAAAGGCGACGAACTCCCGCTCACGCAAGGCCCGCTGCACATCCAGCTCCGTCAACTGCGGCCCCGTTTCCTGCTGTTCATGATCCTCCGCACGCTGCTGCACCACCGAGAATCGACTCAGGCTGGAGAGCAACTGCTCGCGCAGAACCGGCTTCTGCAACACCCCGAGCAGACGCAAGCCCAGGCTCTTGCCCATGCTCTCGACCACATTGAGCAGGACGCTTTCCCGGGCGCTGGCCACTATGACCGCCGTCTCCTGGTTCAGCCGCGCCAGCTCATGCAGGACCTGCACGCCGTCCATGCCGGGCATTTCCAGATCGAGGATGATGACCTCGATCTGCTTATTGACCTTCAATTGCTCAATCGCAGCGAAACCATCCTCGGCCTGGAAAATGCTTTCGATGCCCAAGTCGCTGCACAGCTCGACCATGAACTGGCGCTGCAGCTCACTGTCGTCGACCACCAGCAGATGCTGGGGAAGCCTGTTCGGTATCATCGCAATTGCCCCTTTTATCGCCAGCTCATGACAACCTTGGGAATGTCATCCAGTGCGATCACCTGATCCACACCACCTAGCTTGATTGCCTCTTTCGGCATACCGAATACCACGCAACTCTCTTCATCCTGAGCATAGGTCCGCGCACCGGCTTCGTGCATTTCCTTGAGCCCGCGGGCCCCATCGTCGCCCATGCCCGTCATGATGATCGCCAGTGCATTGCGCCCGGCCTGCACGGCGGCCGAGCGGAACAGCACATCCACCGAGGGCCGGTGACGACTGACCAGCGGCCCGTCCTTGACCTCGACCAGATACTGCGCGCCGCTGCGCCGGATCAGCATATGCCGCCCACCTGGGGCAATCAGCGCCAGCCCCGGCAGCAGGCGATCGCCATTCTGCGCCTCGCGCACCTCGATGGCGCAGATCGAGTCCAGACGCTCGGCGAAGCTGCGGGTGAACTTCTCCGGCATATGCTGGACGATGGCAATGGCCGGGGCATTCAGCGACAGCTCGCTGAGCACCCGCTCCAGCGCCTGGGTGCCGCCGGTGGAAGTGCCGAGCACGACCAGCTTCTCGGTGGTCCGCTGGTTGAACAGCCCGGGGCTGGGCGCATCCAGCAGCACATCGGCATTTCGCTTGGCTTCCACCGTCAGCCGCCCGGAGGGCACGACCGTACGGGCCTGCACCCGCGCCTTGGCCGCAGTCCGGATGGCCGTGAGCATCTCCTGGGCACTGTCCTGAAGAAAGTCGCGCAGGCCCATGGTCGGTTTGGTGATGACCTCCACCGCACCCGCCGACAGGGCCTGCAACGTGATGTCGGCGCCCTTTTCGGTCAGGGTCGAGCAGATCACCACCGGGGTCGGGCGCGTGGCCATGATCTGGCGCAGGAAGGTGATGCCATCCATCCGCGGCATTTCCACGTCCAGCAGAATCACATCGGGCCAATTGCGCTCCATTTTCTGCAGCGCCAGCAGGGGATCCATGGCCGCGCCCACCACCTCGATATCCCGGTGCGGGGCCAGCAACTGCTGCATCACTTCGCGCATCACCGCCGAATCGTCGACAATCATCACCTTGATGCTCATAGCGATTGCACCTCGCACCTGTTGATGCTCAAGGCCGCGCCACGGCGTACCCAGACCTCGCCGGTGGCCAGGTCGAAACGCAGGAAGCGGCAGCCCTCGCCGCCCAGGTCGCGACTGATCACCTGCATGCCCGCGCGGCTCATCTCTTGCTCGACCCAGTCAATGTTCTGTCCGCCGATCTCACTGTGCGGCAGCCGGGTCGGATTGGTCAGGCTGCGCGCCCCGCCAAACAGCTTGACCTGCGCCTCGGCCAGGACCAGGGCATGGGCGCGGACCTGCTGCTTGAGCCAGGTCCAGGCCTCGCTGCCGTAACGGCCATCCAGCTCACGGGCATGCTCCGCCACCCGGCGCCGGCCCGGCAGCTGGAAATGACAGATGCCCCCTTTGCGAGCCTCGGGAAACCACAGAGTGATCGCCACGCAAGGTCCCAGCAGGGTTTCCACCCACAGGTCACCGCTGCCGAAATACAGGCCGCCCGGGTTGAGAAAACGCTTCGTGCTCATCGCTCCACCTTGCGGTAGATCGATGAGGTGACCAGTTCGAGGGGCAATTGCGTGTCATGCAAGGCCTCGGAATGCCCGACCATCAACCAGCCGCCCGGCTTGAGCCGGTCCACCACATGCTTGAGCACCTGCACCTTGGTCGCCGGGTCGAAGTAGATCAGCACGTTGCGCAGCAGGATCAAATCGAACAGCCCCAGCTCCGCGCAGGCCTGGGTCAGGTTGCCCTGGCGGAACTCGACCCGCTCGCGCAGGGCGCGCTCCACCAGGAAATAGCCCTCGTACTGGCCCCGGCCTTTCAGGCAGTAGCGCTTGAGATAAGTCGGGGGGATTTTTTCGCCACGGGTCATGGGATAGAGCGCACGTCGGGCGCTGGCCAGCACCTGCTGGCTGATATCGGTGCCCACCACACTCCAGGGGCGCTGTGGCCGGCCACTGTCCAGCAGCATCGCCAGGGTGTAGGCCTCCTCGCCACTGGAGCTGGCCGCACTCCAGACGCGAAAATCGGCACGGGATGCCATCGCCGGCAGGATGCTGTGCTGGAGAAAATCGAAGTGCTGGGGCTCACGAAAGAAATAGGTCTCGTGGGTGGTGATCAGGTCGATGGCGATTTCCAGCTCGAGGCCGCCCTGGGCGGAAACCAGGTGTTGGTAATACTGCTCGTAACTCTCCATGCGCAACGCGGCCAAGCGCTTGGCCAGGCGTCCACAGATCAGCGGCTTTTTCACCGGCGGCAGCTGAATGCCGATGCGTTCGAAGAACAGGCGCTGCAACTGGCGAAACGCCTGGTCGCCGAGCTCGATCTGCAGCGCGCCCCTCATCGCCACCCCGCCTTCGGCCATGCCCACCTCACCCGCCGCGCTGATCGAGGGCTTCGACCAGGTGCGACAGTTCGTCGAGCGACAGCACCTGGGGAATATCCAGCACTATCACGAACTGCTCATCCTGTTTGAGGATACCGGCGATGAAATCGGCGCGGATGCGCGCGCCGAAAGCCGGTCGACTCTCCAACTGGTGCCCCTCCACGGCCAGCACTTCATTCACTGCATCGACCAGCAGCCCCAGCAGTTGCATCCCGTCGACCTCCGCGACTTCGACTATGACGATGCAGGTCCGCTTGGCGATTACCGTCCGCTCGCGGCCGAACCGCACGGACAGGTCGATCACCGGCACCACCGCGCCACGCAGGTTGATCACCCCGCGCAGGAACGCCGGCATCAACGGGATCTCGGTCAGGCCGCCGAACTCGATGATCTCGCGGATATGCTCGATCGGCAGGGCGAACAGATCACTGCCCGTCCTCAGGGTGAGAAACTGCTGGATCTGCGGCTTTTCCACCGGTGCCGCGGAGCGGCCCGGAATATGGGCTGGCAAGGTACTCATCGCGCAGCCTCCTAGAAGCGGGTAAATGCCGATTCATCGATCGAGTCATCCGGCAAGGCGCGCCGGGGCGAGGCCTGGGTCCTGGGACCATGGGTCTGCCCAGCGCCCCTGCCGGTCTTCCTGGCCGGCGCAGCGCCATGGGCAGCGCCATCGGGCAGGCGGAAGAACTGGATCATTTCCTGCAATTGCATCGCCTGGCCACTCATCTCCTCGGAGGTCGAGGACAGCTCCTCGGACGCCGAGGCGTTGACCTGGGTCGTCTGCGCCAATTGGGTCACCGCCAGGTTGATCTGCTCCAGGCCGGTATTCTGCTCGCGGGAAGCGGAGGAAATTTCCTGGACCAGGTCCGCGGTCTTGCGAATCGAGGGCACCATCTGATCGAGCAGTTGCCCGGCACGCTCGGCCAGGGTCACGCTGTCGCTGGCGACCGCGCCGATTTCCTGGGCTGCCACCTGGCTGCGCTCGGCCAGCTTGCGCACCTCGGCCGCCACCACGGCGAAGCCCTTGCCATGATCGCCGGCCCGTGCCGCCTCGATCGCCGCGTTCAAGGCCAACAGGTTGGTCTGGTAGGCGATGTCGTCGATGATGCCGATCTTGCCGGCGATCTGGCGCATGGCATTGACCATCTCGCGCACGGCCGCACCGCCCTCGCCTGCGTCCTTCGACGACTGGCTGGCCATGCTGTCGGTGACCTTGGCATTCTCGCTGTTCTGCGCCACGGTGGCGGCGATCTCCTCCACCGAGGCACTGGTTTCCTCGACATTGGCCGCCTGCTCCGAGGCGTTCTGGCTGAGCGCCTGGGCCGACGCGGCGACCTGCTCCGAGGCCGAGGCCAGGGAGTCGGCCGTCATCCGCACATCGCCCATAATCGAGCGCAGTTTGAAGACCATTTGCTGCAGGCTGTAGAGCATGCTGTTCTGATCGCCGGCCCGCAGCTGGATATCCACGGCCAGGTCGCCATCGGCCACGCGCTTGATAGTGTCCGCGGCCTCCTGTGGCTCGCCGCCGAGCTGACGCAGCAGGCTGCGGGTGATCAGGGTACCGAGCAGCACCGCCAGCACCAGACCGAGCAGAATGCAGCTGACCACCACCATGAACACCAGGTTGTAACGTTCATGGGCCGCGTCGTATTCCCGCTTGGCCACCGTCAACTGCACCTCCACCAGTTGCCCGAAACGGTCGGAAACCGGATCGATCTTCTGATACAGCTCAGCGGCAATAAATTGTTCCAACCCCGCCTGGTCACGCTTTTCCAGAATGCGTTTCAGCACGGCCACCGAATCATCGGCGCTCTTGAGCAGGGGCTTGAGCTCCTCCATCAGGGCCAGCTCTTCGCTGACCAGGGACGTCGCCAGATAGGCGGTCCAGCTGGAGCGGATGTCCTCTTCGGCCTTCTGCACATTGCGCAGGCCCTCCTCCCAGGTGAAGGCCGCCACACGCACCTTGTGCGAGGTGTCGACTATGTTCACCGCATAGCGATCGGCGATCAGCTTGAGCCCCTGCAGCGGCACCACCCGGTCGTTGTACACCGTCTCCAGGCCCGCGTTGGAGGCGCGCATGCCGAACACACCGAGCAGACCTATCACCAGCAGGCAGAGGATCAGCACACCGGCCAGCAGGAGCAGGCGGGTCGCCACCTTCATTTTGTCGAACATGTTTTTTCTCCCGGCTTTTTTATTAGGTCAACGCCGCAGACGAAAGGCTACTGGCATTTTTGAATGGGAAGCTGGCTGAGGTCTCAGCGGCTGCACTGGCACGCTGAATCAAATTTGGTACGTCGAGAATCAACGCCACGCTCCCGTCACCGAGAATGGTGGAGCCGCTGAGCACCTTGTTTTGCGCGAAAATCTGTCCGAGCGGCTTGATTACCGCCTGGAACTCACCGACCAGTTGGTCGACCACCACGCCCGCGCGGTTTGCACCGAACTGCAGCACCACCAGGCTCTCGCGTTGGCCCCGGCGCACTTCCAGGCCGAAGAGTTCACGCAGGCGCACATAGGGCAAGGCTTCACCGCGCAGGTTGACCAGATCATGGCGTTGCTCCTGCTCGCCGAGGTCCACGCATTCGATGACCTGGTCCAGGGGCAGGACGAAGGTCTCGTCGGCCACCCGCACCTGGAAACCGTCGATGATCGCCAGGGTCAGCGGCAGGCGGATGCGCACCGTGGTGCCCTGGCCGAACTCGCTGAGCACCTCGACCTCGCCGCGCAACTGCTCGATATTGCGTCGCACCACGTCCATACCCACCCCGCGCCCGGACAGGTTGGTCACCTGGGCGGCGGTGGAAAAGCCCGGCTCGAAGACCAGGCGAAACACCTCGCTGTCGCTCAACGGCTGATCGGCCTGGATCAGACCCTTTTCGATGGCCTTGTCGAGAATGCGCTGACGGTCCAGGCCGCGACCGTCATCGCCGACCTCGATGACGATGCTGCCGGACTCATGGTAGGCATTCAGGCGCAGCGCCCCGCGCGCCGTCTTGCCACAGGCCAGGCGGGCCTCCGAGGGTTCGATACCATGGTCCATGGCATTGCGGACGATATGCATCAGCGGGTCGGCGAGCTTCTCCACCATCGACTTGTCCAGTTCGGTATCGGCACCGGTGACCAGCAGTTCGATGTCCTTGCCCAGTTCCTTGCTGATATCGCGCACCACCCGCGGAAACCGCTGGAACACTTCGCCGATCGCCACCATGCGCAAGGACAGCGAGGCATCGCGGATGCGCTCCACCAGAATGGTGACCCCCTCGTTGGCCTCGGTCATGGCCGCCGTATCGTTCTGGCGCAGCGACAGGCTGGCGGCGGCACCGGCAATCACCAGCTCGCCCACCAGATTGATCAATTGATCGAGCTTGCCCACCTCGACCTTGATGAACACCTGCTCATGGCTGCGTTTTTCATCGGCCTGCTTTTGTTTGTGCAGGGCCGCCGACACCACGGGGGGCGCCACCAG
>DATDTH010000256.1:0-3797 GCA_035290985.1 Pseudomonas sp.
GTGGCGCCCGGGGTCGACGAAATCGCCCTGGCACTGACCGCCGACGCCTACTCGCGCACCTACCGCTCCAGCGCCCTCAGCCAGGCGTCTTCCAGCGCCCCCCTGACCAGCCGCCGCGGGCTGCGCCTGCTGCCCGACAGCACCCCGGGCAACGACCGGCAACCCGACCGTATGTTGCCGGCGCTCTCCCCCGCACAGCCTGCCGCGGCCCTGGAGAGCACCCTGGATGCCATCGCCCGGGACTATGGCGAGGCCGATGCGCACCTGGTCGCCCTGCAACTGGAGTACCCGCGCAGCCCACCGCCAGCCGCCGAGTGAGGAGGATATTGCGACGCGCCAGCACTTGTACCGAGCATCTGCTTGGGTGCACCCTTAGGCGCATCGCGGAGCACAACAAAAAGGACCCGTAATGTTCGCCATCACCCAACACCCGGTCGCCGACGCGGTACGCCAACGCGCGCACCTGGACAACGACGACTACCTGCGCCTGTACCAACAATCGGTCGAGCAACCCGAGATCTTCTGGGCCGAGCAGGCCCGGGCCTTTCTCGACTGGTCGAAACCCTGGGACAGCGTCTATCAAGGCGACCTGCTCAGCGGCCAGGGCTCCTGGTTCAAGGGCGGGCAACTGAACGTCAGCTACAACTGCATCGACCGCCACCTGGAAAGCCGTGGCGAACAGATCGCGATCATCTGGGAAGGCGACAACCCCAGCGAATCGGCGCAGATCACCTACAAGAAACTCCACCACCACGTCTGCCGCCTGGCCAATGTGCTGAAAAGCCGCGGGGTGAAGAAAGGCGACCGGGTGTGCATCTACATGCCCATGGTGCCCGAGGCGACCTATGCCATGCTCGCCTGCAGCCGTATCGGCGCCGTGCATTCGGTGGTGTTCGGCGGCTTCTCGCCCGACGCCCTGCGCGACCGCATCCTGGATGCCGACTGCCGCACCGTGATCACCGCCGACGAGGGCGTGCGCGGCGGCAAATATGTCGGTCTGAAGAACAATGTCGACAAGGCACTGCTGAGCTGCCCGGATGTCTCCACCGTGGTCGTGGTCGAACGCACCCAGGGCGAGATCGACTGGGTGCCCGGCCGCGACCTCTGGTACCACGAGGCCCTGCGTGAAGTCGACAGCCAGTGCCCGCCGGAGCCGATGGACGCCGAGGATCCGCTGTTCATCCTCTACACCTCCGGTTCCACCGGCAAACCCAAGGGCGTGTTGCACAGCACCGGCGGTTATCTGCTGATGGCCGCCATGACCCACAAGTACGTGTTCGACTACCACGACGGCGATATCTACTGGTGCACCGCCGACGTCGGCTGGGTCACCGGCCACAGCTATATCGTCTACGGCCCGCTGGCCAACGGCGCCACCACCCTGGTGTTCGAGGGCGTGCCGAACTACCCGGACGCCTCGCGCTTCTGGCAGGTGATCGACAAGCACCAGGTCAATATTTTCTACACCGCGCCGACCGCCCTGCGCGCCCTGATGCGCGAAGGCGAAGGCCCGGTACGCAAAACGTCCCGGAGCAGCCTGCGCCTGCTCGGCAGCGTCGGCGAGCCGATCAACCCGGAAGCCTGGGAGTGGTATTTCCATGTAGTCGGCGAACAGCGCTGCCCCATAGTCGACACCTGGTGGCAGACCGAGACCGGCGCCATCCTGATCACCCCACTGCCGGGCGCCACCCTGCTCAAGCCCGGCTCCGCGACCCGCCCCTTCTTCGGCGTGCAGCCCGCCCTGCTGGACGAGCAGGGCCAGGAGATCGAGGGCCCCGGCGCCGGCGTGCTGGCGATCAAGGCCAGTTGGCCAAGCCAGATCCGCAGCATCTACGGCGACCACCAGCGGATGATCGACACCTACTTCAAGCCCTACCCCGGTTATTACTTCACCGGTGACGGCGCGCGCCGCGACGAGGACGGCTACTACTGGATCACCGGCCGGGTGGACGACGTGATCAACGTCTCCGGCCACCGCATCGGCACCGCCGAAGTGGAAAGCGCCCTGGTGCTGCACGACGCCGTGGCCGAAGCCGCCGTGGTCGGCTACCCCCATGACCTCAAGGGCCAGGGCATCTATGCCTTCGTCACCCCGATGAACGACGTGGAGCCGAACGAGGCGCTGAAGAAGGAGCTGCTGGCCCTGGTCAGCAAGGAAATCGGCGGTTTCGCCCGCCCCGAGCTGATCCAGTGGGCGCCGGGCCTGCCGAAGACCCGATCGGGCAAGATCATGCGGCGCATCCTGCGCAAGATCGCCTGCAACGAACTGGACAGCCTCGGCGACACCTCGACCCTGGCCGATCCCTCGGTGGTCGACGGGCTGATCGACATGCGCCTGAACCGCTAGCGCTTTCGCGAAATACATGGCGGGGCACTGCGGCCCTCTCCCCCGGCCCCTCTCACATAAATGGGCGAGGGGAGCTAGGCGCGCCCATGGGCCGGGGGGCCGGCGTGTGCGGGGGACGGCCGAATTGTCCTGCCGCTCGACCGGCCTTTCAAAACCTGACCCTGCGGTTCGCCAACTGGCCGCCGCCCGGACCTCTGTGCCACCATAGGGCATTCTGCCGCGGCCCGCCGCGTGCTCACCCTTTGCTGAGGACCTGCGCCATGCAAGAAGTCGTGATAGTCGCCGCCACCCGTACCGCAGTCGGCAGCTTCCAGGGTTCACTGGCGGCCATTCCCGCCGTCGACCTGGGCGCCGCGGTGATCCGCCAGTTGCTGGCCCAGACCGGCCTGGACGGCGCCGAGGTCGACGAAGTGATTTTCGGCCAGGTGCTGACCGCCGGTGCCGGGCAGAACCCCGCGCGCCAGGCCGCGATCAAGGCCGGCCTGCCCCATGCCGTGCCGGCCCTGACCCTGAACAAGGTCTGCGGCTCCGGCCTCAAGGCCCTGCATTTGGGCGCCCAGGCCATCCGCTGCGGCGATGCCGAAGTGATCATCGCCGGTGGCCAGGAGAACATGAGCCTGTCCAATTATGTCATGCCCGGCGCCCGTACCGGCCTGCGCATGGGCCATGCCAAACTGATCGACACCATGATCAGCGACGGCTTGTGGGATGCCTTCAACGACTACCACATGGGCATCACCGCGGAGAACCTGGTCGAGAAATACGGCATCACCCGCGAAGCCCAGGACGCCTTCGCCGCCGCCTCCCAACAGAAAGCCGTGGCCGCCATCGAAGCCGGGCGCTTCGTCGACGAAATCACCCCGATCCTGATTCCCCAGCGCAAGGGCGAGCCAATCGCCTTCGCCACCGACGAGCAGCCCCGCGCCGGCACCACGGCAGAGTCCCTGGGCAAGCTGAAGCCGGCCTTCAAGAAGGACGGTTCGGTGACCGCCGGCAATGCTTCCAGCCTGAACGACGGCGCCGCCGCCGTGCTGCTGATGAGCGCGGCCAAAGCCAAGGCCCTCGGCCTGCCGGTGCTCGCGCGGATCGCCGCCTATGCCAATGCCGGCGTCGATCCGGCGATCATGGGCATAGGCCCGGTCTCGGCGACCCGCCGCTGCCTGGAAAAGGCCGATTGGCGCCTGGAGCAGCTGGACCTGATCGAAGCCAACGAAGCCTTCGCCGCCCAGGCGCTGTCGGTGGGCCAGGAGCTGGGCTGGGACGCGGCCAAGGTCAACGTCAATGGCGGCGCCATCGCCCTGGGCCACCCCATAGGCGCGTCCGGCTGCCGGGTGCTGGTGACCCTGCTGCACGAGATGATCAAGCGCGATGCCAAGAAAGGCCTGGCCACCCTCTGTATCGGCGGCGGTCAGGGCGTGGCCCTGGCCATCGAGCGCGACTGAGGCCTACT
>DATDTH010000257.1:0-3438 GCA_035290985.1 Pseudomonas sp.
CACAGCGCTTCGACGAAACCTGCAGTCCCGGATTGCGCCAAGGCTTATCCAGGCTACAAAACCATCCCCTTGTTCGCAGCGCTTCTGCGAAATCCGCTGCCACGGATTATCCGGGCTTTGGCGGGTCGGACGCCCGCTCAATCGTCCGCCACCAGAATGGCCTGGGCCAGTTCCTGGTCGCTCGCTTGCAGCGCGGGATTATCGGCGCGCAGGCGCTGTAGGGCCGCCTCGAGATAAGGGCCACGGATCTGCCCGGCGCTGGCGACGAAGCTGCCGGCATCGTCGCGGGCGGCCAGGACCAGCTTGTGGTCCTTGAAGGTCAGGTAGGTCGAGGCGGTGGTTGCGCCGGAAGAGAGGATGTCGCGGACCAGGCCGTCGGCCAGGAGCGGGGTAGCGGGCACGACCAGCAGGGCGGCCAGGGCGAAGCGGCGGGTGGGGCGCATGGCGATGACTCCGACAGGGGATCTAAGCGTCAGAGCCGGGCCATGCCCCGGGGTTCCCTTGGGGTGACCGGCAGCAAACCGAGATTGCAGTGAGGCATGAGAAGAGAATTTGCTGATGATGCGCTTTTCATAGGGTGCGCCGTGCGCACCGGGAGGTCGGTACCCACCGCAATCCCCCGGTGCGCTGAGCACACCCTACAAGAGCATGCCACCGGCCACTTAACTAGTAATTGCCAATACATTCGCCCCTACAGGTTTCAGGGTCGCAGCGCTTCGACTTTCAGCAGCACGCCGTCCTGGCCGATCACCTTGATTGCGCTGCCGGCCGGCAGGTCCGGGCCTATGACCAGCCACAGCGAGTCGCCGGCCTTGATCTTGCCGCGGCCGCCGACTATGGCTTCGTGCAAGACGAACTGGCGTCCCTGCAGTTCGCTGCCGCGCTGGTTCAGTCCGGGTTGGTCCGAGGGTTTGGCGGCCACCCGCTGGCGGCGCCACCAGAACACCGCGGTGAGGATCGACAGGCTGCCGAACAGGATGAACTGCCAAGCCCAGGGCAGGTTCGGAAACAGGTAGGTGATCACGCCGACCAGGGCTGCGGCCAGGCCGGTCCACAGCAGGTAACCGCCGACGCCGAACACCTCGAGGATCAGCAGCAGGCTACCCAGGGCCAGCCAGTTCCAGAATGACAGGTGGTGCAAGTACTCGAGCATGGTCAGGCCTGCTTCTCGCCGAAGGTGGCCTTGACGATTTCGCCTATGCCGCCGATGGCGCCGATCATCTGGCTGGCTTCCAAAGGCATCAGGATCACCTTGCTATTGTTGGCCGAGGCCAGCTTGCCCAGGGCATCGATGTATTTCTGCGCGACGAAGTAGTTGATCGCCTGCACGTTACCGGCGGCTATGGCTTCGGACACCATGCGCGTGGCCTCGGCCTCGGCCGCCGCGGCGCGCTCGCGGGCCTCGGCTTGCAGGAAGGCGGCCTGGCGTTCGCCCTCGGCCTCGAGTATCTGCCCCTGCTTCTTGCCTTCGGCGGTGAGGATGGCGGCGGCGCGCAGGCCCTCGGCCTCGAGTATCTGGGCGCGCTTGATGCGCTCGGCCTTCATCTGGCCGGACATGGCCGCCATCAGGTCGGCGGGCGGGCTGATGTCCTTGATCTCGATGCGGGTGATCTTGATGCCCCAGGGCGCGGTGGCTTCGTCGACGGTCTTCAGCAGTTTTTCGTTGATCGCGTCGCGTTGACCGAGCATGGCGTCCAGTTCCATGGAGCCGAGCACGGTGCGGATATTGGTCATCACCAGGTTGCGGATCGCATGTTCGAGGTTGTTCACCTCGTAGGCGGCCTGGGCCGCGTTGATGATCTGGAAGAAGCAGATCGCATCGATCTGCACCGTGGCGTTGTCGGCGGTGATCACTTCCTGGGGCGGGATGTCCAGCACGCTCTCCATCACGTTGAGCCGGCGGCCGATGCGGTCCATCACCGGCACTATGATGTTCAGGCCCGGCTTCAGGGTATTGGTGTAGCGGCCGAAGCGCTCCACCGTCCACTCGAAACCCTGGGGCACAACCTTGAAACCCATGAACAGGATGGCGATCGCGAGACCGACGAAGAGGAAAATCACACTGCCGATTTCCATGGGGCAAGACTCCTGGGGGGATGTAGCGAATGAAGCCCAATTGTAGGCGCAATCGGCCCGTGGGGCCCCCGGACTGCTGTGACTCAGTCGCTGTTTTCTTGCAGGGCGGCGAGTAGCGGGGCGTCCAGGGCGTAGATATCGTTGCGCAGCAATGGCCGACCGCTGTCGTGCAGATCGGCGGTCCAATACGCCAGGACGATCGGCAGGCGCCGTTCGAGCGCGACCTGTTCGGTGCGCCCATTGGCCAGCCGGACCTCGAGGGCCAGGCGTTCGGAAGCCGGCAGCACCTGGTCGAGCAGCTCGAGTATGCCCTCGACGCGCACGCAGCCGGAGCTGAAGGCTCGCGGCGATTTCTTGAACAGCTGCTGACTGGGGGTGTCGTGCAGGTACACCGAGAACGGATTGGCGAAGCGGATCACCAGGCGCCCCAGGGGGTTCTTCGGCCCGGCATCCTGGCGCAAGAGTATGGCGCCGGGGCGTTGCCAGTCGACCAGGGCCGGGTCAAGCGCCTTGCCGGCGTGGTCGAAGACCCGCAACTGGTGCTCCGCCAGGTAGTTCGGGTCGCGGCGAATCTCGGGCAGCTTGTCCTCGCGCAGTATGGTCGGCGGCACCGTCCAGGTCGGGTTGAGGGTCAGCCGGCTGACCAGCGATTTCAGGCGCGGCGTCTGGCGCGCCGCCCGGCCCACCTGGGTGCGCCCCTGCCAGACCGGCTGACCATCGCGCAGGTAGGTGAGCAGACCACCGGCTATGTCCACCAGCAGGGTTTCCGGCTCGAGGTCGCCGGCCAGCCAGCGCCAACGCTCCAGGTTGACCCGCAGCTGATCGAGGCGGGCGGTGGGGCTGGTGTTCAGGGCGACCAGAGTGTCGCTGCCGACCAGGCCATCGTCCTGCAGGCCGTGCTCGCTCTGGAAGGCCTGCACGGCGGCGAGCAGTGCCTCATCGTAGCGCTCCCCTGCGTCTTCCGGGCGGACGGGCAGGTAGCCCTGGGCGACCAGGCGGCTGGCCAACTGGGCCACCCGCGGGTCATCCATGCCGGGCTTGAGCAGGCGGCCGGCGGGCACGTTCGGCCATTCCGGCAGCGGCTGGCGGCGCTGTGCGGCGTAGAACCGGCGCAATGCCTGGTACTGGGGTTGGCTGGGGCGTGCGGCGGCGAAGGCGCCAGGCAGGTCATTCAGGCCGTTCCAGGCCAGGCTGAGCAGGCTGCGCCTGGGCTGCGGGTTGTGGCTGCGGGGGGCGCGCCAGAAAGGCTCGATCTGCTCCTGGGGGACCTTGCCGCGGGACAGGTGGCGCAGCGCCCGCAGGTAGTCGCGGCTGATGCGCAGGTCCGCGCAGACTTGCAGCAAGTGCGTGTCGGCGGGCGCC
>DATDTH010000258.1:0-4826 GCA_035290985.1 Pseudomonas sp.
CTTGCGCCGCGGTCGCCGAATCGAGCCCGAAGGTCAGGTCCAGCACATAGGCAACACGCAGCTCGCGATCCAGGCACAGCAACATGCCCTGGGTGCAGGCCAGCGCCAGGCGCCGGGCATCCAGCTTTTCATCGGGACCGAGCTGGCGCAGACCGGTTGCCAAGGCACGCTCGGCCAGCTGCAGGCCGAGGCCGAGTTTCTGCTCCAGCCCTTCCAGTGACAGCAGCGGAGACTCCTTGGCCCGCGACCGCGCAGTGAGCAGGTAATTGCTGGCGACGCGGAACATCCAGGTACTGAAGCGGCTCTCGCCACGGAAACTGGAGAGATGAGTGGTGATGCGCAGGAGAATTTCCTGAGTCGCATCCTGGGCATCCTCGCGCTGACCGAGCATGCGCATGGCCAGGTTATAGATTGCGGGCTGGATCGCCAGCAGCAGGCGATCCAGTGCCGCCAACTCGCCTTGCTGGGCAAGGCGCAGCCAATCGAGGTCGATCTCGGGCAGTTTCATAACCGGCGGGCTCCTTGCGTGTTGTCCGGCGCCCAAAGCGCCTGGCGACTCTCCGCCTTAATGGGTCCAGCTGTCCAGCGCGACTGCACCACGGAGGACGCCGACTCGCCCTGGGCACCCGCCCGTTCGCCAGCGGGATGCGACATTCGCCAGGGATCGGCACGCGCCGGGGCGCTTGGCCCGCCACAGGGAAATTCAGGCATGCAAAGGTCCTCGTTCTAACCACCCGGTCTGGGGGTTTAGATCTTTAGACTCGCCAGCGCGGAGGATTGTGACTGGAGCCGAAGATCACCGGGGCTCGATAAGGCGAATGGAGGCGAACAAAAAGGCCTGTCGGAATTTAGAGCGTTTACGCCTCATCTTTGCGGTCTACAAGCACGGGCAACAGGGTCGAAACCGCCTGGAAAACTCGCGGGTTTCACCCGCCCTACGGAAAAACGCCTTGTCCTCCGTAGGAGCCGCGGGGGTGCCTAACCTTGCTGGCGATCCTCGATGCCGAGGTCGAAACGGCGAACGAAGATAAAGCGAAAATGCTCTAGAAAGGCGTCAGGTGTGAAGCCCGAGCGGGTGCGCTGCGCGCACCTACTCCTTCCGCTTTTTCGCAGGATGAGCCGCGCCCGCGAAGCGTCTGTAAAACCCGACCGGCAACGAAGCAGCTATTGGCCCATGGGCATTTTCAGCATGTCCGCCTGCTGATCCATCATCTTCATCATCATATCCATCATGCCCATGCCCATGCCCATGCCACCCTTGGCGCCGGACATACCCATGCCCATGCCCATGCAGCCGGAGGCCTCATGGTGCTTGCGCATCATCGCCATGCCTTCCTGCATGGTCGCCATGCTTTCCATCATGGCCGCCTGACGTTCGGCCGGGGTTTTGGCGGCCGTGACCTTGTCGTGGGCGGCCTGCATTTTCTGCATCTGCTCGGTCATGGCCTGGCGCTGGACGGACTGGTCCGCCGGACTCGCTTCGGCCGGCACCGCTGGTGGGGTGGCCGGATGGTGTTCATCGGCTGCCGAAACGACAAGCGCGCTGCCGAGCAACAGTGTGGCGAACATCAGCTTAAGTTGAGTGTGCATGGCGATCTCCAGGTCGTGAGAGAAAGCGGGGCCCGTGCCCGGGAGGCGCCAAAGGCCGCGCATTGACTCGAGTGTAGGCAGCGCCCCTGTGACAGCATTGATCTCGATCAAGCAAACGACCCGCCCTGGGTGCGCGGATCCTGTAGCGGCCTTGGCCGCGCCACTTAACCGGCATACAGCCGAATCGTCCCTCGCGGCGAGACCATGACCGAGGGTATTACCCCGAGAATGCTGCGAAAGGTCCGGCTGAAGTGCGCCGAATCGGTAAAGCCCGCGTCCAGGGCCGCGGCGGTCAGCGACAAGCCCTGGCTCACCCCCACCGCGGTGACGAACAACCGGTGCCATTGCCGGTAGCGGCGGATCGGCACCCCCAGGGTGTCTTTGAACAGCTGCGACAGACGCGGTTCAGACAGGTCGACCTGGGCGGCCAGGTGGCGCGCGGACAGGTTGTCGGCCACGTCCCGCTTGATCAGTTCGACCACCCGCACAATCCGTTCATCGCGTTTGAACGGCGGCGTCCCCACATCCAGCAGCAACTGTTCGATCAAGGCATAGGCCTGGGCAGGCGTGGCCGTCGGCTCCAGCAATGCCAGGTGACGTTCTATCCACAGGGGCTCCTGTTCGAGCTGGACGAACAGCCCGGCCTGCTGCCGCGCCATGCGCCTAGCCAGGATGCCGAAATCTTCGCCGAAGGGCTCCAGGTACCAGAATACCAGGCGGTTTTCCCCCGGCTGCAGACGCACCCGGGCACCGGCCGGCAGCAAGGCGCTACGACAACGAGTCGGGCTGCCAGCGAACTACAGCACGAAGTCCTGGTCGAGGCCGATGACCAGGGCGGCCGCGGCCTGGGAGAGCGCCAGCGACTCGGCCAGCCGTCCAATGAACAGGGTGCGGCGATCCCACAGGTAGAGCAATGCGGATTGCTGGGGCAGCGACATGGTGACTGATCCTGCTCGGCCAATCAGCGCGTGGCTGTCGACCTTTCTTATGGTTGTTCTACCGCCATCCTGGACAGCTCGAGCACGCCCGTAAAGCCTCGGTTTTCCGCTTTGCCCGCCCAGTACACAGCTCGCCCAGGTTCATCGGTTCTTACAATTCAGCACCCGTGGGAAGTGCTCAGATAGCCGTCGTCTCGTATCGGCAATACGAGGCCCTCCCATAAATATAAAAATACTGCATAGGTAAACACCGATGAAAAAGCTGCTCGCCGTCTCCCTCCTGACCCTCGGCCTGGGGCTTGGCCAAACCAGCCAGGCCAGCCTGTTCGCCAACACCCAGGCGCAGACCAAACACCCCATAGTGCTGGTGCCGGGTATTTTCGCCTTCGACAGCATTGCCAGCGTCGATTACTGGTACAAGATTCCAGCCGCCCTGCAGAGCCAGGGCGCCACGGTCTTCGTCCCCAAGATCAATGCCTTCGACAGCTCCGCCAGACGTGGCGAGGCCTTGATCGAGCAGCTGGATAACATCCGCGCCAGCTCCGGCGGCAAGATCAGCAAGTTCAACCTGATGGGCCACAGCCAGGGCGGTATCACCGCGCGCTATGTGATGAACGTGCGCCCGGACCTGGTCGCCTCGGTCACCAGCATGCACTCCCCGCACCAGGGCTCGCCCCTGGCCGACCTGGTCACCGACACGGCACCAGCCGGCACCCTGCAGGGGGTCACCCTGGACGTCCTGTTGAACGCCGTCGGCGACCTGGTCAACCTGCTCTCGGACAACCGCAAGAGCCCGTCGGACATTCGCGCCATGCTCGCCGAATTCAACCAGGCCGGCGCCGCCGCCAACAACCAGCGTTTCCCGATCGGCCTGCCGACCAGCGCCTGCGGGAATGGCGCGGAAACCGCCAGCATCGCCGGCCACAACGTGCGCCTGTACTCCTGGGGCGGCACCGCGCCGCTGACCAACCCACTGGACCTCTCCGACCCCCTGTTCGCCATCACCAGCCTGGCCTTCGACGAGCCCAACGACGGCGTCACCGGACGCTGTTCCAGCCACTTCGGCAAGGTGCTCAAGGACAACTACCGGATGAACCATATCGACCTCAACAACCAGGTCTTCGGCCTGGTCTCGCTCTTCGAAACCAACCCCAAGACGCTGTTCCAGAGCCACGCCAGCCGCCTGAAAAGCCAGAGTCTGTAAACCGCGGAGTCTGTAGGGGTCGCTTCATGCATCTGCTGCCCAGCAAGGGCTTCGCGGGCATGGCCCGCTCCTACAGGCGCTGCGCACTGTCCTTATCGGAGAACCTCGATGCCTGCCCGCTTTCCCCGAATGGCCGCCGTCACCTGCAGCCTGATCCTCTTCGCCCTCGGCATCGGCTTTTTTCTGTCCCGGGGCAGCATGCCAGCCGCCAGTCCCAAGGCGATCGACGCGAGGGCCGAACAGGTCCGGCTCGTCAATCGCCAGCTCGGCCAGCAAGCCGCCGCCCAACTGCCCGCCCCCGGGGCGCTGCCGCCTTCCCTGCAAGGGGCCAGCCATGGCATCCGCCTGCGGGCCGACGCCGAGGGTCAACTGCTGCTGACGCCGCAGGCGCTGCAACTGTTCGACTTCTACTTCAATGCCATAGACGAAGAGCCTGCGGCCAAGATTCTGCTGCGCATTCACAGCGACCTGGCCCAACAATTGACCGGCCACGCCCTGGCCCAGGCCCGCGACCTGCTCAAACGCTACCTCGACTACCGGCTGGCCCTGCTCGACTTGCCCCGGGGCAACCCCGCGCCGACTGCCGCAGTCTTCGGCCAGCACTTGCACGCCCTGGCGCAGCTGCGCGAGCAGCACTTCAGCCCCACGGAGCGGCAGGTTTTTTTCAGCGACGATGACAGTCAGGACCAGTTCATGCTCGGCCGGCTGCGTCTGAACGAACAAGGGCTCAGCCCCGAGGAGCATCGCCGACAACTGGCCGAGCTCGAAGCCCAACTGCCGGCCGAGCAACGGGCGGCGCGGCAACAGGCCAGTCGGGATGGTGAACTCTATGCCGCCACCGAAGCCCTGCGCGCCGCCGGCGCCAGCGACGAGGTCATCTACCAGCTGCGCGCCACCACCCTCGACCCACAAGCCGCGAGCGCGCTGCAGAAGCTCGACGGGCAGCGCCGCGACTGGCAAACGCGCCTGCAGGCCTACGCCCAGGCGCGCAATGCCCTGCGCGAGTCCGGCCTGAGCCCAGTCGACCAGGTAGGCGCCATCAACCGGCTGCAAGAAAGCAGCTTCGACCCGCTGGAACGCAAACGCGTAACGGC
>DATDTH010000259.1:0-2073 GCA_035290985.1 Pseudomonas sp.
CGGACAAGATGAACACTCTGGGTGCATAACAATGAAAACCGACACCGCAGACTCACCAAACACCCAGGCGCCCCAGCCCCATGAGCTGCTGCCCGCGCAGGTGCTGCTGGCCCAGCCTGGCACCCCGGCCCGCGTCCAGCAGGACGACTGGCGTCTGTCGCGCTCGGCCCGTTCGCTGCGCAGCTGGAGGCTGAGCAAATGAACAACTGGATCAGCGCCCTCGCCGACTTGCAGCAGCAGGGCCAAGCCTGCGTGCTGGTGACCATCATCGAAGAGCGTGGCTCGACGCCGCGCAATGCCGGCTCGAAGATGCTGGTCACCGCCGAACGCATCTTCGAAACCATCGGCGGCGGTCACCTGGAACACAAGGCCATGCAGATCGCCCGCGAGATGCTGGCCAGCCACAGCCAGGACACCCGCCTGGAACGCTTCAGCCTCGGCGCCAGCCTGGGCCAGTGCTGTGGCGGCGCCACCGTGCTGCTGTTCGAACCCATGGGCCAGCCCCAGGCGCAGATCGCCGTGTTCGGCGCCGGCCATGTCGGCCGCGCCCTGGTGCCGCTGCTCGCCAGCCTGCCGTGCAAGGTGCGCTGGATCGACTCGCGGGCCAACGAATTTCCCGAGCACTTGCCGGCTGGGGTGGAGCAGGTGATCAACGACGAGGTGGTCGAGGAAGTCGAGCGCATGCCCGCCGGCAGCTACTTCATCGTCATGACCCACAACCACCAGCTGGACCTGGAACTGACCGCCGCCATCCTCGAGCGCAACGATTTTGCCTACTACGGCCTGATCGGCTCGCAGACCAAGCGCGTCAAGTTCGAACATCGCCTGCGCGACCGCGGCTTCGCCGCCGAGGTGCTGCAGCGCATGCGCTGCCCCATGGGCTTGGCCGAGGTAAAAGGCAAGCTGCCGGTGGAGATTGCCGTGTCCATCGCCGGCGAAGTGATCGCCACCTACAACGCCGCCTTTGGCGAGCAGCGCAGCGGCCAGACCCAGAGCCAGCGCGAGACGGTCGCCAAATTACTGCCCAGCTCGCGCCGCAGCCAGGTCTGAAAACGCGGCCCCTGAACGTAGGGTGAACTCGGCGCCTAGTCCAGCGACAGTCCACCAACTGGTGGACTCAGGAGCGCAGCGAACCGTCCACCATCACCCTCTTCACTTTCAATTGAACGCCTTATCGAGACAGTCATGAGCCCCACGACCCACGCCTACCGCGCCGCCATCCTGCACAGCATCGCCGACCCTGCCGAGGTCGGCATCGAGGCGTCCTACCAGTATTTCGATGACGGCCTGCTGCTGGTCGAAAACGGCCGGATCAAGGCCGTCGGCCATGCCGCCGACCTGCTGCCCGGCCTGCAGGGCGTGGCCATCTCCCAGTACCCCAACGCCCTGATTACCCCGGGCTTTATCGACACCCATATCCACTTCCCGCAGACCGGGATGATCGCCTCCTATGGCGAGCAGTTGCTCGACTGGCTCAACACCTACACTTTCCCCACCGAACGGCAGTTCGCCGACCCGGCCCACGCCGCCGAAGTGGCCGAGATCTTCCTCCAGGAACTGCTGCGCAACGGCACCACCACCGCCCTGGTGTTCGGCACCGTGCACAAGCAGTCGGTGGACGCCTTCTTCGAGGCCAGCGCCAAGCGCAACCTGCGGATGATCGCCGGCAAGGTGCTGATGGACCGCAACGCCCCGGACTACCTGACCGATACCCCGGAGTCGGGCTACGCCGACAGCAAGGAACTGATCGAGCGCTGGCACGGCAAGGGTCGCCTGCACTACGCCGTGACCCCGCGCTTCGCCCCCACCAGCAGCCCCGAGCAACTGAGCCTGGCCGGCGAGCTGTTCCAGCAGTACCCGGGCCTGTACATGCACACTCACCTGTCGGAGAACCGCCAGGAAATCGAGTGGGTCAAGGGGCTGTTCCCCGAGCGCAAGGGCTACCTGGACGTTTATGACCATTACCGCCTGATCGGCCCGCGCGCGGTGTTCGCCCACGGCGTGCACCTGTGCGACGACGAATGCCGGCGCCTGGCCGAAACCGGCTCGGCCGTGGCCTTCTGCCCGACCTCC
>DATDTH010000260.1:0-3902 GCA_035290985.1 Pseudomonas sp.
TTATCAAGTACTACTATGCGTTCAAGGAGCGTCAAGGCTATAGCACGATGGAGATTGCTCAAAAACGTGAAGCGTTGGAGAACGTGCTCGTCCCGTATCGGATCGAGGAAAACCAGGAACTGTTGGTGAGCAGCGGCTTCAGCCAAAGCGATGTGTTCTTCAAGTGGTACAACTTCTGCGGGCTGGTGGCGCTCAAGCTGCGGCGCGATTTCCCAGCCAAGACGGAGTGAGCGCCATGAACCCCATGCGCCGCTGGAACATCGCCGCCGGGAACTTCTTTTTCCGGTATCGCAATGCGCTCTTTCCGGCCTGCTTTGTGCTGATGCCGCTGATCGGCCGGCCCACGATGGTCGGCGGTCCCTGGCTTGACCGGTCGCTGACGGTCTTCGGCATGCTGGTCGCCCTGCTTGGGCAGCTGATGCGTCTGGTGACCATCGGATACGAGTACATCGAGCGCGGCGGCAGGCAGGGGAAGGTTTACGCCAGTCACTTGGTCCAGGGCGGGGTCTATGCCCTGACGCGCAACCCCATGTATGTCGGGAATGCGCTCATTGCGGTGGGGATGACGATGGTGGCCGGCGCACCCCAGATCTATCTGGGGGTGCTGCCGTTCTTCCTGTTTATCTATCAGGCGATCGTCGCGGCGGAGGAGGTCTATCTGCGGGGGCAGTTTGGCACGGCCTACGAACAGTATTGCGCTGCGGTGAACCGGTGGTGGCCCTCGTTGCGTCAGATTCCCAAGGCGTTGGGAGGCCGGCGGTACGACTGGCGGAGCGCTGTGCGCAAGGAGCTCAGCACGGCCACTGGACTGCTGACAGGGTTCGTCTTGCTGCCGGTCTGGCGGACGTTCTTTTTGGAAGGCATCGCCGCCGCGAAGGCCCAGCTCCCTCGGGCGCTACTGTTGGAGCTGGTCGTGCTCTCGCTCTACGGAGCATTGGTCTATCTGAAACAGCAACGGCGGTTTTTTTATATCTCCCCCCATCAGCAGGGCACGACAGTCAAACCATGAGCCGGTTGAAGAAAGCGCGGTTTCTGCTCGCCTACCCGCTGGCGGCCTGGTTGTTTGTCGTGGCCTACACGACGGAAAGCCAGCTCCTTGCGGGCATCGTGCTGGCCGTGCTGGGGCTGCTCGTGCGCTTCTGGGCCAACGGTTATGTGGGTCACGTCAAGGTCAACTGGACCCAGAAGTGGCGGGGCGATGCCAAGATCGGGCAGCTGATCACGGCCGGTCCCTACGCCTATGTCCGGCATCCGCTGTACCTGGGGGCGTTTCTGATCGGCGCAGGGATGTGCCTCATTGTGGGCAATCTCTGGTTGGCTGCGGCCGCCCTGGCGTTCTTCCTGGTGGTGTACCGTCGGAAGATGGCCCAGGAAGAAACGCTGCTGCGCGATGAGTTGGGCACAGCCTATATGGTCTACCATGCCGCCGTGCCCCGATGGCTGCCGATGTGGTATCGCTACCCCAATCGGCAGGGCCGGTGGAGCTGGCAGGGGATTCAAGCCAGCAGGGAGTGGAAAACGATCATCTGGGTCCTGGTCATGATCATCGCCCTGCATCTTCGGGAAGAAGCCCTCCAGGAACGTGAGCTGTTCTCAGCAGGGAAGCGCGCCAAGCACGTGCTGTCGCTTGGGGCGGCCATTGTGCTCATGCTCACCGATGGAATCGTGGAGCTCCGCCGCCGCTGGAAGCGGCGAGCCACGATGCGCCGTGATGGGGCTGATCCGGCTGCTCCTTAGCGCGCCCCAGCTCTTTCTCCTGTTGGCGGTGCCCCTGTTGTATTCCGTCATCGCGCACGAAGTGGCGCATGGCGTCTGCGCGCGGGCCTTCGGCGATGAGACCGCCAAGCGCGCCGGGCGGCTCACCCTCAACCCGCTGCCGCATCTGGACCCGGTAGGCCTGCTCATGCTGTTTTTCGTGGGGTTCGGCTGGGCCAAGCCGGTGCCGGTTAGCTACGGGAACCTGCGGCCGTTGCGTCCCGGCATCTTCTGCGTGGCGCTGGCCGGCTGCGCGACGAACATCCTCATCGCCGTGCTGGCGCTCCTGGCGTTGGAGGCACACGTGGTCAGCCACGGGTCGGCGGCCGCCACCGTGCTGCTGATCGTGGCGCGGATTAACATCATCCTCGGGGCGTTCAACCTGATCCCGATCCCGCCGCTGGACGGCTCACGGATCCTCCTGAGCCTGCTGCCGCCGGAAGGCCAGCGCGCCCTGCTTGGGCTTGAGCGCTACGGGTTCTTGATCCTGATTCTGCTGCTGGCCAGCGGCCTCTTGGACCCGGTGATCCAGGCGATGGAGCACCTGATCCTCTGGCTCGTCGGCTCGTTGTTCGCCATCGTCAGGTAAAAGCGGTGAGGGCGTGTGCGATTTTACAACGCCGCTGTGCGTTTAAGCCCCTACAGGGTTGGTGAACCGCACAGATATGGTACACTTTGGGAATGGACCAGACTGTACAGAGCCACCGCATCCTGGCGATCGACGACGACGAGAAGATCCTTGGGATCTACAAGGAGCTGCTGACCGCCCGCGGCTTCGCCGTCACGACGTGCCCGAAGGGGACCCAGGTCGTGCCGCTCCTCAAGACCGAGACGTACGACGCCGCCCTGCTCGACATCCGGATGCCGGCCATCGAGGGGACCGACTTGCTGCCCCTGATCAAAAAGATCCGCCCGGATTTGCCGGTCATCTTGGTGTCGGCCTACTGCGACGCGGCCAACGCGAGCTACTACCATGGGCTGGGCGCGTTTGACGCCATCAGCAAGCCGTTCAGCCACGAACTGCTCCTGGACGCGCTGAGCCGCGCGATCGACCAGCAGGAGCGCATCCCAATGGTCCTGACGAGCCTCTCACTGCGGGAGGGCAGAGACCAAGTCTATCGGAAGCTCATCCTCTCCGCCCTCACGAAGACGAACTGGAACCAGGTCAAGGCGGCTGAGCTGCTTGGGGTGAGCCGGTACTGCCTCATGCGGTGGATGCGCAAGCTCGAGATTGCGTACTAAGAGCTGCGCTTCGCCCCTCACGGAAAGAAGATCAACTCCTCGGTCGGCATCCACACCGTCCCATCGTCGAAGCGGATCGCGGTGACGATGAAGAAGACCTCGAAGATCTCCTCATACGGCAGGTTTCTGGACCACTGGACCGCTTTGACTTCACGGGGTCCCAGGGGTTCGGCGAGGGAATGCCGCTCCGTGCCGATGCGCTCGCGGAACGCATTCAGGAACACGATCGTGAGTTGAATCGCGGCGATCCGCCGGCGCGTGTCGTTGCGGAGCTGCAGGTTCCCCTCGAGGAGGTAGGTCGGCACCTGCTGATTCAGCCGGTTGAGGTGGCGGACCCGGCTGCGCTGCATTTTCACCTCCCGCCCCTCCTCGACGGCCGCCAGGGGAAATTGGGTGGAGGTGCTGTAGGTTTTCACGAGTTGTGCCGAGGCGTCAAGCAGCAGCACCGGGGCCGCCTCGTAGTTGACAATCCTCGCGCGCACCGCGCGCTGCATGCCGAACGCCGAGGGACACCACGCCGCGACCGCGAGGCCGCAGGCGATGCCGATCATCCGCCGGCTAGGCGCCCGCATGAGGTTGCTCCTGTGAGGGTCCGCCACGGCGCAGCGCCGCCCGTATGCGGCGCTGTTCACTGTCCCGCAGCAGTTCCTTTTGCTCCATCAATACCCGCAAGGTCACCTGGTGCAGGTGCGCCCACCGCAGCATGAGGGTGCCCATCAGGCCGGTCACAAACAGGGCGAGGCACAGGAAGGATCCGGCGGTGCGGTGGAAGTGGCGCAGGAGCGCGGCATCCGGCTGCTGGGCGACGACCCGCCAGCCCAGCGGCTCAAGCGCGACCGCCGCGGCGGTCCAGGCGCGCGCCGGCCGGCCCTGCGTGAACCGCACCACAGTCCCTTGCGAGGAGG
>DATDTH010000261.1:0-2335 GCA_035290985.1 Pseudomonas sp.
CCTGCCGATCCAGGACATTGCCGAGTTGCTCGGCGATGTCCTGGATCGGCAGGTCGGCGCGGCCCAGGTGGTAGATCGCCAGGTCGCGGCGCAGGTGGTCCTTGAGCTCCTGGAAACTCGAGCCTTCCTCGCGCAGGTGGCGGCGCAGGGTCTGCGGGCTGATGTGCAGTTGCTGGGCGACCGCCTCCAGGTCCGGCCAGTTGCCGCAGTCGCGGCCGAGCAGGCGGCGGATCTGGCTGATCAGGCTGTCGCCGCCATCCGGCCGGGCCAGCAGGTCGGCCGGCGACTGTTCGAGGAACTGCTTGAGCGTGCGCTCGTCCTGCAGCAGCGGCATGGCCAGGTAACGGGCATGGAACAACAGGCTGGTGCCGCCCGCGGCAAAGCGCCGGGTGCAGGGGAACAGCAGGTCGTATTCGCCAGCGTGGGCCGGTTCGGCATAGGTGAAGGTGGCCTCTTCCAGGCGAATGCGCTGGCCGATCAGCCAACTGCCCAGGCGATGCCAGATCACCAGCAGGCTTTCCACCAGGAAGTGGTCCGGGTCCCAGAGGGGCGAGCCGTCTACCGTCAGGCGCGCCCAATCGCCTTCACGACTCAGGTGGATGCCCGGCGTGTCGGGAAACAGGCTGTAGAACAGCGCACCGCGGCCCAGGGCCTTGTCCAGGGTGCGGCAGTGGACGATGGCGTGGCACATCATGGCGAAGGTGCCGCGCTTGCTCGGCTGGCGACCGAAGCCCATGTACTCGTCGTCCAGGGTTTCCCAGAGCCGCTGCAGCAGGCGGGTGAACTGCTCCGGGGCGATGCGCGCGCGCGGCTCCTCCAGCAGCGCCGGCTGGATGGCCAGTTCGCGCAGCAGGGCGGAGCAGTCGTGGCCCTGGCGTTCGGCGCCGCGCAGGGCGGCCCGGACGAAGTGGCTGGCGATGGTGCGTTCGCGCATGGGGACAGCTCATTGAGAAAACTGACCGATGGTAGGCCAGCCGGGTCGTCGCGAACAAGGCGGGTCGAATAGATGGCCGGGACGAGGGGGCGCTTTTGTAGATAAGCCTTGGCGCAATCCGGGGCCGCGCTTCGGCGAAACCCGCTGTCCCGGATATTCACTCCGACCCCTTTAAGATACCGGCAGGGGCTGCTGCTGGCGGGCAAACCGCTCCAGCTGCTCGACCGTCAGGGGCCGGGCGAACAGGTAGCCCTGAGCCTCGCTGCAACCCAGTTGCGCGAGCGCGTGGGCGGTGGCGGGGTCCTCGACGCCTTCGGCAATGGTGGCCAGGCCCAGTGAGCGGGCCATCTGTACGATGGCGGTGACTATGGCGCGGCTGTCGGCGCTGCTGGTCAGGTCGCGGACGAAGGACTGGTCGATCTTCAGCTTGTCCACTGCCAGGTAGCGCAGGTAGGCCAGGCTGGAATAGCCGGTGCCGAAGTCGTCGATCGACAGCTTGACGCCCAGGGCCTTGAGGCGCTTGAGGCTGTCGAGCACCTGCTCGGTTTTGTCGATCAGGCTGGATTCGGTGATTTCCAGCTCCAGCATGGCGGCGGGCAGCTGGGTTTCGGCCAGGACCCGGGTAACCAGTTGTTCGATATTGCCATGCTGCAACTGGATGGCCGAGACATTGACCGCCACCTGGGGGATGGCCAGGCCGGCCCGGTGCCAGGCCATGGCCTGTTGGCAGGCCTGATGGAGGATCCATTCGCCCATGGGCAGGATCAGGCGGCTTTCTTCCGCGGCGGCGATGAAGCGCCCGGGCGGCACCAGGCCCCAGTCGGGATGCTGCCAGCGCACCAGGGCCTCGACGCCGATCAGCCGGTCACTGCCCAGGTCGACCTGGGGCTGGTAGTGCAGCAGCAGTTGCCCGCCGTCGATGGCCTGGCGCAGGCCGTTCAGAAGGCTGAGGCGTTCGAGGACCTCGCCGTTCATGGCTGGGTCGAAGAAGCGCCAGGTCTGGCGGCCCTCCTGTTTGGCCTTGTACATCGCGGTTTCGGCGTTGCGCAGCAAGATTTCGACGCTGTTGCCGTCGTTCGGTGCCATGGCCAGGCCGAGGGACAGCGAGGTGCGGATGCTCTGGCCCGCCAGCTCGATGGGCTGTCGCAGTTCGTCCATGATCCTGTCCGCCAGGGCCGCGGCGTCCTCGGCGCTGTCCAGGTCGGGCAGCAGAATGACGAACTCATCGCCACCGGGCCGGCACAGGGTGTCGCAATCGCGCAGCAGGGCGCTCAGCCGGTGGGCCAGGGCGCGCAGCAGGTCATCGCCGCCGTCGTGGCCGAGGGAGACGTTGATGCTCTTGAAACCGTCGATGTCCATGAACAGCAGGGCCATCTGCTGGTGGCTGTGCTGGCTGGCGGT